>SPVA01000088.1 GCA_013530545.1 Acinetobacter lwoffii | reverse complement strand
ACTTTATTTTCAAATCTTTGACGATTAGACATTGAACAAATTCCCTCTATTAGTTGGCAGAGAATTTTTCAAACAGGAAGCTTGCAGGTTTTACGCCTTCAGCATCCAGCCAGCCGCGAACCGCTTCAACCATTGGTACAGGGCCACACAGGTAGACATCTACATCACCGCCATTTAGCCATTCGTTTTCGATATGACCGGTGACATAGCCTTTACGCTCATGTGCAGATTCTGGGTTAGCAACTACTGTACGGTATTCGAACCACGGGAATTTGTCTTGCAGTTCGTTCAGTTTTTCAATCGCTACCAAGTCGAAATCATTGGTCACACCAAATACTAAACGCACTGGATGTTCTGAACCTTTTTCTTCCAGCACTTGCAGCATTGACATGAATGGTGCAATACCTGTACCACCAGCCAGCATCAAGACAGGACGGGTCACAGGGCGCAGGTAGAAGCTACCAAATGGACCGGTAAAAGTCATCTTGTCGCCAGCTTTGGCATTTTTACTTAAGAATTCACTCATTTTGCCGTTCGGTACATTACGTACTACGAAACCGGTCAAACGGTCACTCGGTTTTGAGCTGAATGAATATGAACGGGTTTCGGTCGTGCCCGGAATTCCTACATTGACATATTGACCAGCAAGGAAGTGAATGTCCGGTTGACCTTCATCTAACTGGATGTCAAAAGTAATGGTCGAGTCAGACAGGTTTTCGACACGCGCCAAAGTACCTTGGAAAGCGTGAATTTCAGTTTTGCAGACTTCTGAAGACGCCTGAATCTGGAACACTGCATCTGAAGTCGGTTTACATTGGCAAGCCAGAATAAAGCCTTCAGCGGCTTCTTCAGGCGTTAAAGCATCTTCAATATAAGTTTCTTCAGGCATGTCAAATGAACCTGATTCACAAAACGCACGACACGTTCCACAAGCACCATCACGGCAGTCCAAAGGAATATTGATCTTTTGACGGTAAGCTGCATCCGACAGTGTTTCACCATCTGAAACAGAAATAAAACGTGTAACGCCATCTTCAAATTGAAGTGCAACATTGTGGTTTGACATGGCTGAATATCCTATATAAATCTTTGTAACTGAGCCTTTCAGCCAATTTTCCATCTGACCGAAAGGCATAACCTAGCTGTAAAAACAGTCTTAGAGGTGATAAATGTCGATAACCTGGTTGATGTAATCGTTTTTCAGTACCACGTATTTGCTTAAAATTTGTGGTTTATCGCCTGAGAAATCGATTTCATAACGAGACATACCGAAATAGCTGTAACTTGTTTTGTAACGGAAGCTCAAAGTATTCCAGTTAAAACGTACAGTCACTTTGTCGCCATCACGTTCAACAATTTCAATATTGCTGAGGTTATGGCAGGTACGTGTGTCCGGCATGGTTGCAGATGAACGTTCAGTCTTGATCCGGAACACGCGGTCTTCTAAACCTTGACGATCTGGATAGTAAATCAACGAGATTTCAGACTGCGGATCTGTGGTCAGTTTGTCATCATCATCCCAAGCTGGCATCCAGAAAGACGCAGTAGGGGCATAACAAGTTAACCAGTCATCCCATTGTTCATCATCTAAAAAGCGGGCTTCTTGATACAGGAACTGAGCAATATTTTCTAAAGTGATGTCGCTCATGCGTTTTCTCCTTCAGTTGATGCTGCAATTTCTTTCTCAGTCGCAATACCTTTTTTGATCAATTCTAACCAGTACTGGTGCTGAGACAGGTATAGACCTTCATCTTCAGTTTTAATACCAGACAGTTTTGGTTTTAAACCGATTTCATTGGCAGCATCATCAGGACCTTGAATCCAGTGTTTAGAACCACGGCACATATCGTTCCATTCCAGCGCGATACCGGCATAACCTGCCTGACAAGCACGGAATTCTTCAAGATCGTCTGGTGTCGCCATACCTGAAGCGTTAAAGAAATCTTCATACTGACGGATACGACGGGTACGTGCTTCAGGCTCTTCGCCTACAGGTGCGATACAGTAAATCGTCACTTCAGTCTTATCGACAGAAATCGGGCGCAGGACACGGATTTGTGAACCGAACTGATCCATGAAGTAAACGTTTGGATAGATACACAGGTTACGTGAACGTTCGATCATCCACTTCGCCATAGCTTCGCCATATTGCGCAGTGTATTCATCTTTCTTGGCAAAGTTAGGACGGTCTTCAGGGTTAGCCCATTGAGTCCAAAGCAGCATGTGACCGTGTTCAAAACCGTAAGAACCACCGCCTTGTTTGCCCCATGAACCCGCGCTCATGGCACGGATGTTATCGCCAGCTTCTTTCTCTTTACGTTGCTGAGTCGTTGCAGCATAGTTCCAGTGTACAGCAGACACGTGATAACCATCAGCACCGTTTTCAGCAGTCAACTTCCAGTTACCTTCATAGGTATAAGTCGAAGAACCACGTAAAACTTCCAGACCTTGCTCAGATTGACCCACGATCATGTCAATGATTTTGGTCGCTTCGCCCAGGTATTCTTCCAGAGAAGGAACATCCGGATTCAAGCTGCCGAACAGGAAACCTTTATAGTTTTCAAAACGGGCAACCTTTTTCAGGTCATGTGAACCGTCTTTGTTAAAGCAGTCTGAATAGCCCGCTTCAGCCGGATCTTTGACTTTTAATAACTTACCTGAGTTATTGAACGTCCAGCCATGGAATGGGCAAGTATAAGTTGCTTTATTGCCTTTCTTGTTACGGCACAATTGTGCACCGCGATGCGAACAGGCATTGATCATGGCATTCAGTTCACCTTGACGGTTACGTGCAATGATGATCGGCTGACGACCCATATAGGTAGTATAGAAGTCGTTATTGTTTGGAATCTGGCTTTCATGTGCTAGATAAACCCAGTTGCCTTCAAAGATGTATTTCATCTCAAGGTCAAACAGGGCCTGGTCTGTAAATACTGAACGGTGTAGTTTAAATTCACCAGATTCATAATCATCAACCAGTAATTCGTCAATGCGGTCTAAATGGCTGGTGTTAATTACGGGAATACGAGGCATGTCCTTTCTCCGACTTTCCAGGGGGGAAGTCAGCGGGATATATCTCAAAGCATATCCCGCTTCTTAATGTATTAAGCGCTAGCGCGGCGACGATCAACTTCAGTCGTTGGTGCGTCTTGTTTCTCTTTCACAAGTTCAATATCAAATTGAATGTGTTTGAAAGGACCGTTCAGGCCACGTTTTGCAATTTCAGCTTCATCAGTCACGTCAACCGCAGTTGCCACCAGACCTTCACGAGTCGCGAATGCAAAGTCATCCCACAGGTATTGGTCGCCTTCAATATTGAATTGAGTAGTCAGCTTGCGGTAACCCGGTGCAGATACAAAGTAATGTACGTGCGATGGACGGTTACCGTGACGGCCTAGTTTGTCCAGTACAAACTGAGTTGTACCTTCTGGAGGGCAGCCATAACCCACTGGCATTGTAGTCAATGCAGTATATTGAGCATCAGCAGCGGTAATGATGCTGCGACGCAAGTTAAAGTCAGACTGTGACTTGTCAAAGAATGAGTAGTTGCCCAGGCTGTTTGCATGCCAGATTTCAACTTTGGCACCTTCAACACGGTTGCCGTCAGTATCCGTCACTGTACCTTCAATGATTAAAGTCGGGATTTTGCCTTCTTCAGAACCATCATCCATACGCGCAAAGCTTACTGTTTCAGGTGCGCCTGCTACATAAAGCGGGCCTTCAATCGTACGTGGCGTACCACCGCTAATGCCTGCTTTTGCATCTGCTTCATCAGCACGTAGGTCCAAATAATGCTCTAGACCCAAACCTGCCGCCAATAAACCTAATTCGTTCGCTTGACCGGCATCAGTAAAGTATTCCAGACCTTTCCACAGTTCTGACTGAGAAATATCAAGATCTTCGATAGCCTGGAAAAGGTCACCCAATAAACGCACAACAACTTGTTGTACACGTTCATCTACAGGACCTGTCGCTGTATCAACGTTCATTTGCTTAACTAATGCATCAATTTCTTGGCGATTCATACTATTGCTCCTAAAGTATGTCTTTCATCTTTTAGTGGCGCACTTTTTTAGCTTTCATTGGCTGGCTAAATCTGGCTGGCCACAATCCTTGTTGAGGTACCCTCTGTTTTCGATTCGGAAGGGGAATCCGGTGACTCCCAATCCGCTCATTTAATCAACTGTCGTCATCTCGAACTGACGATGGGTGACGGTTTAATGCCATTACTTCAATATTCATATAAGGATAGAGAGGCAAGCCTTGTAGCAGGTTGTGCAACTCTTCATTGCTTTCAACATCAAAAATACTGATGTTTGAGTACTGGCCCGTGATGCGCCAGATATGACGCCATTTGCCTTGACGCTGCAATTCCTGCGAATAGGCTTTTTCAACAGCCTTAATTTCGTTTGCCTGTTCAACTGGCAGATCACGTGGAATGTTTACATCCATACGTACGTGGAAAAGCATGGGTTTCTCCTAATTACTGACGACGCAAGTTGTCAATCTTGTTTTCATCCAACTCAATCCCCAGACCTGGTCCTTTCGGAATCTCAAGTTCAAAGTTTTGATAGTTGAGCGGGGTTTTCAAAATATCTTCAGTCAGCAATAGAGGACCAAACAGCTCGGTACCGAACGCCAGACTTTCAAAAGTAGAGAACACATGTGCCGAAGCAATTGTGCCCACCGGGCCTTCCAGCATGGTGCCGCCATACAGGTCAATACCTGCAAGTTTGGCAATCTTGCCTACTTCACAGCCTTCAATCAGGCCACCTGACTGGGCAACTTTGACCGCAAACACAGAAGAACCGTTTTGTTTGGCAATCTCATACGCTGAGTGCGGGCCCATTAACGATTCGTCTGCCATGATGGCAACATCAAAACGTCGGGTCAGACGGCGCATGGCGTCCAAGTTATCAATTGCACATGGCTGTTCAATCAGATCAACACCGCCATCTTGCAATAACTGGATGCCTTTAATCGCTTCCAGTTCTGACCAGGCACGGTTCACATCGACACGGATCGAAACGTCTTTGCCTAAGGCTTTCTTAATTGCCAGCACATGTTCAACATCTTCTTCTACCGGACGAGAACCGATTTTCAGTTTGAAAATGTTGTGGCGTTTTGCCGCAACCATTTTCTCTGCTTCAGCAATATCTTTTTCGGTATTACCAGACGCCAATACCCAAAGAACTGGAATACTGTCACGTAAGCGGCCACCGAGGACTTCGCTTAATGGCAAACCTAAACGTTGTGCCTGAATGTCTAAAAGTGCAGTCTGAATCGCACATTTGGCAAAACGGTTACCATTAATATTCTTTTTAATTGCTTGTAATGTCTGTGCAACATTTAAACCTGATAATGTTTTTAAAAGAGGCGCAAAATAAGTTTCAATATTAACTTTTACGCTTTCCGGGCTTTCATCACCATAACCTAAGCCACCGATAGTTGTTGCTTCACCCCAACCGATGTAACCATCTTCAGTGGTGATTTTGACCAATACCAGGGTCTGGGTTTGCATCGTCGCCACTGCCATCTTGTGAGGGCGAATGGTTGGAATTTCTACCAGCAAGGTTTCAACTGACTTATACATAATACGGGTTCACATTCTTGCTTTAATGCTTTGACTTGATATACCTTAAAAGAATAATGTTGATTGGTCTAAGATCAATTTTGCATTTTTTTATACTTTAAAGGTATTCATAGCCATGGAACTCAGACATTTGCGTTACTTCGTTGCCGTCGTCGAAGAACAAAGTTTTACCAAAGCGGCAGAAAAATTGTTTATTGCTCAACCACCTTTGAGCCGACAGATCCAAAATCTAGAGCAAGAGCTCGATATTCAGCTATTTGAGCGTGGTAGCCGCCCGCTAAAAACCACTGAAGCCGGTCAATTTTTCTATCAGCACGCTGTTAAACTTTTGTCTAATGCTGAAGAAATAAAATCGATGACCAAACGGATTGGAATTGCTGATCGCACCATAACCATCGGTTTTGTTGGCTCTTTATTGTTTGGTTTGCTGTCACGGATTTTATTTTTATTTAAGCAGCAGCATCCTTATCTCAAAATCGAGATGATGGAAATGAATACCTATGAACAGATTCAGGCGCTGAAAGAGGGAAGAATTGATGTCGGTTTCGGCCGTTTAAGAATCTCGGATCCTGCGATAAAACGCGTGTTATTGCGTGAAGAACGCCTAGTGGTCGCTGCTCATTCAAGTCATGTACTGGCTCATCGTGAAAATATATATTTATCTGAACTGGTCGATCAGCATCTGTTCTTATATCCGAATACTGGAAAGGCAAATTTCTCTACCCAGGTTCGTGGCATATTTTCCGAGTATGGTCTGGAACCGAAAAATATCCGGATTGTCCGTGAGTTACAGCTGGCACTGGGCTTTGTCGCTGCCGGAGAAGGCGTCTGCATCGTACCGGAAAGCGCACAAAATATTAAATTAGCCCATCTCAACTTTGTACCTCTAGCAGATGCTTTTGCAGTGAGTCCTGTCTTTATGGCGATGCGCAATATGGATGAAAGCGAATACATCCGTTACCTGTTTGATGCTGTGTATCAAGTCTATGATCTTGAAGCGCTAAAATACGATCGATCGGTATTTTAATCGCTAAAAATCGTGTGAATGATATAGCACTAAAAACCGATGAGGACGCTATAAAAACAACCTGTTTTACAAAACATCATGATTGAATAATATATTTATTAATTAATTGAATAGTTTAATTTGACCCAGACCTTATAGGTATAAAGCCATGCCTATTCAGTTTTAGACATTTTTTCCTATTTTCTGCATTGTGAGCAGCATAAGTTGAACTTCACAATTAGGAGGTGGAGATGTCTACAAATAAAGTGAATATAAATACGCTGATTGATGAAGCGAAATTCACACCCTTTCACTGGGGTGTTTTGATCTGGTGTTTGCTGATCATTATCTTTGATGGTTATGACCTGGTCATCTATGGCGTGGCATTGCCACTACTGATGCAGGAATGGTCGCTAAGTGCGGTACAAGCGGGAATGCTGGCCAGTACAGCCTTATTCGGGATGATGTTCGGTGCCATGAGTTTCGGAACCTTGTCCGATAAACTCGGCCGTAAAAAAACCATCATGATCTGTGTGGCTATTTTTAGTGGGTTTACCTTTATCGGTGCCTTTGCCACATCACCAGTCGAATTCGGAATTTTACGTTTCTTGGCTGGCCTTGGAATTGGCGGTGTCATGCCTAACGTCGTGGCATTGATGACCGAATATGCGCCTAAACGCATCCGTAGCACGCTGGTAGCCCTGATGTTTAGTGGTTATGCCATTGGCGGGATGACTTCTGCATTATTAGGTGCATGGTTGGTGCCACAATTTGGCTGGAAAATTATGTTCCTGCTTGCAGGCGTTCCATTGCTAATCTTGCCGATTCTATGGAAATATCTGCCAGAATCCCTGATGTACCTGACCAACAAGCAACAGACGGCTCAAGCAAACACGATTATTCAAAAAATTTCTCCGGCACAGGTCATCACTCATGACACCCAGTTTGTCCTGAATGAAGTGCAAAAAGGTGATGAAGCGCCATTAAAAGCACTCTTTCAACAAGGCCGTAGTTTCAGTACTTTCATGTTCTGGCTGGCATTTTTTATGTGCCTGTTGATGGTCTACGCATTGGGTAGCTGGTTGCCAAAACTGATGATTCAGGCAGGTTACTCGCTAGGTGCAAGTATGATCTTCCTGTTCGCACTGAATATTGGTGGAATGGTAGGTGCCATTGGTGGTGGATATCTCGCAGATAAATTCCATATCAAAAAAGTGCTGACCATCATGTTCTTATGTGGTGCCATTGCATTGATTCTGCTTGGCTTTAATAGTCCGCAATTCGTGTTGTATACATTGATTGCTGTGGCAGGCGCTGCGACGATTGGCTCACAAATTCTGCTCTATACCTTTGTGGCGCAGTATTATCCATCGACGGTACGTTCTACCGGTATGGGCTGGGCATCAGGTATTGGACGTATTGGTGCGATTGTGGGGCCGGTACTCACTGGTGCTTTATTAACCATGAATTTACCGCATCAAATGAACTTCTTTGCAATTGCGATTCCTGGCGTAATCGCTGCGCTGGCAATTTTCCTGGTGAACTTAAAAACTTCCGTAGATGGCCAAGCCCTTGTAACACCTGCTGTGAAGCCGAATCCATTGGCAAAAGAAGCGACACATTAAGTTAGATTTCAATCAATAAAGATAATATTCCCAATGATATAGATCGCCATCGTAACGGGTGGTGATCTGTTGCTAGAATCGAAACGCATAATAAAAAGCGAGTTTAGGATGAACACGACACAATTATTTAATCAACCAACAATCACATTCAAGCGCAAAGTTCTGATGAGCATGATGGCAATGAGTTTAGGGGGCATCAGCTTGTCGACTCAAGCACAAACCTCAGCTCAGTCTAATCAGCAGGAAATTGAACAACTGCGTCAGGAAGTTCAGGCTCTACGCGCACTGGTTGAGCAACAACAAAGACAGACGGCCGTGGTCACTGCACATGTTGCAGCAACACCCGCTCCAGCAAGCAAACCTGTCATGAAAATTGCCAGTGGTGCCGAATTTAATCTTTATGGAAATATTCGTGCAGATGCCTCTTATCAGGCTGAAGGTGGTTCAGCAGCACGTATGTATAACCAGATTAATGCGGTACCTTTAGAAGGTGTTGGTGAGCGTAGTGATGAATTTAAATCTACTCTGGCTGCAACCCGTTTAGGCATGGATTTTAAAGCACCAGTCGGTGCTGGAGATAAAGCTTTAAGCGGTAAAGTTGAAGTGGATTTTCTGGGCGGCGCAAGCTTTGATAACTTGCGTATCCGTCATGCTTATATCAGCTATGCCAACTGGTTGATTGGTCAAACTTGGTCGAACTTTGCAGTGCCAGATTATATTCCGGAAACTGTAGATGCATTAGTTTACGCTGGCGGTTCAATTAAACGGACGCCACAAGTTCGTTATACCAGCACAATCAGTCCTGAAACCAATCTGGTATTTGCAGTAGAAGATCCTAAAGATGCAACCATTACTGGTATTAAACAACGTCTACCTGCTTTAAC
>SPVA01000095.1 GCA_013530545.1 Acinetobacter lwoffii | reverse complement strand
AGACCAAGAAGAAATCATTCAAATGATTTTAAAGCTAAGGTAGCACTTGCTGCGATTAAAGCAGAAAAAACACTTGCTGAATTGAGTGCTGAATTTGATGTTCATCAAAACCAAATTATTGACTGGAAAAATCAATTGATCTCAGCTTCCTCGCAAGCTTTCGATCAATCAAAAGCTCCATCAGAACCCCCCATTGATCTTAAAAAGTTACATGCAAAAATCGGTGAGCAGGCATTAGAAATTGATTTTTTAGAAGGTGTGTTGAAGAAACTGGGCCGCTTCAACCACAAAAGTTAATCGACGACTCACTTCAGATTTCAGTATCTAAGCAAGCTAAGCTGCTGAAAGTCTCCCGTGGTTGTTATTATTATCGCCCAAAACCTGTTAGCTCATCAGATCTGAAGCTGATGCGATGTATTGATGAATTACATATGCAATATCCTTTTGCAGGCAGTCGTATGATGCGTGATTTGTTGAATCGTCAAGGGCATCATATAGGACGACGTCATACACGTACTTTAATGAAGAAAATGGGTATTCAGGCGTTATATTGCAAACCAAATTTAAGCCAGGCTAATCAAGCTCACCGTAAATATCCATATCTGCTCAAAGGGTTGGCTATTCTGCGCAGTAATCAAGTGTGGTCTACGGATATAACGTATATTCCTATGGCAAAAGGCTTTGTTTATTTATGTGCTGTGATTGATTGGCATAGCCGCAAGGTACTTGCGCATAGGGTATCGATTAGTATGGATGTGGATTTTTGTATTTCGGTTTTAAATGAAGCGATTGAAAAATATGGATCACCTGAAATATTGAATACAGACCAAGGCAGTCAGTTCACCAGTGATGCATTTATTGATGTATTGAAATCAAATGGCATTCAAATCAGTATGGATGGTAAAGGTCGATGGGTAGATAATGTGATGGTTGAACGATTATGGCGGAGCGTTAAATATGAAGAGGTGTATCTCAAAGCTTATAGCAGTGTCACAGATGCGAAAAAGCAATTAAGTGCATATTTTGAGTTTTATAATTTGAAACGACCTCATTCGAGTCTAGACATGAGAAGCACTGCTTCGCAAGGCTAAATGAGTTTTACTATGATCAGCTACCCCAACAAAACAAGGTGGCTTAACTAGAGCGGAATATCACTTATAAATACGCTTTTAGTTGTTCAAACAAGTGGGACCACCTCTTAACTTTAAAGTTATGCATTTTTTTCATTTATTAGCCTTTCTTCACTAAATAATGAAATTCTTTATTACCATTTTCATCCAGACGTTCTTCCTGCAATAGCAACTCATGCCCCAAATGCATACAGAATTTTGGAATATCCCACGACGTTGAATTATCCGTGGCAAACACCTCAACCACATCACCTGCCTTAGATTTACGGATCGCCTGATGCAACATCATCACTGGCTCAGGACAACGTAAACCTCGGGTATTCAATTGCAGACTTGGAATAATTTCAGTTGGGGACATCGATAGACTCAGGATGGAAAGACCGCCATATTTTAGCATAAAGCTGCGATTACATTGCTGCTTTGCATACGTGGCCAGTTCCAAAATTAGGCCTGACTCGTATGATCAAGACTCTGCATCATATTTACAATAGACAAGCGTATTTTCTGCGGTATGATAAAACCACGTTTTTTTAGATATTAAGAGTCTTCAGGAAAAATCATGCACGAGGAATCAGGCCCGTCGTGGGGTATGCGCGGCTTACGCAAATGGCTGGGAACTGCACCCGAAACTCGCGACGAACTGCTAAAATTAGTACAAGATTCACGTCGATTTTTAGAACCCGATACTGTTGCCATGCTTGAGGGCGTTCTTGACCTCCCGGCAACCAAAATTCGTGAAGTCATGACGCCTCGCACGTCCATGATCAGCTTACAGGAAGATGACCAACTGCTGGATATCCTGCATGTGCTGGTCGAATCTGCGCATTCACGTTTTCCGGTATTTTCTTCCGATCAGACCGATAATGTAGTCGGCATTCTGTTGGCAAAGGATTTATTGCCTTTTCTAACTGAACCGACGGCCAAAGTCGATATTCGCGCGCTTATGCGTCAGCCTTTGTTTGTTCCAGAAAGCGCCCGCTCCGATCAGGTTTTGCGCATGTTGAAGAATACCCAGACGCATATTGCGGTGGTGATTGATGAATACGGTACGACTTCGGGTCTGGTGACGCTGGAAGATATTCTGGAAGAAATTGTCGGTGAAATTGAAGATGAACATGACAATGCTGATGAAGAAGCATACTACATTGTTCCGGACAATGATCCGACTACGGCCAATACCTGGGTGGTACAAGCGCTGACCCCAATTGAGTATTTCAATAATATGCTGGATGCGACTTTCCCTGATGATGAAGTGGAAACCATGGGTGGCTTGTTATTACAGGAAATTGGTCTGGTAAGTGATCTTGAAGGTCAGACCATTGAACTGGAAAACTGGCAATTTACCATTCTTGAGGCAGATTCACGCTCGATTCACCTAATTCGAGCCGTGCGCCAATGAGAGCGTATTTTGATAAGCTGTTGAGTTCTAATCAACAGCAAAAACCGTTGCCGCTGATCTATCCTGTTTTAATTGCCTTATTCGCAGGTGCCATCTTTAGTTTGGCACTAGCCCCCTATCATTACTGGTGGCTGGCCATTCTGTCTCCAGCACTGCTCTATGCCTGCCTGCGCGGACGTACAGCAAAACAGGCTTTTGGCATTGGCTGGGCTTATGGGATCGGCTTGTGGTTTGTCGGCGCATTCTGGCTCTATACCTCGATTCATGTCTATGGCGATACCAGTGCATTTCTCAGCGTTGTAATGATCCTGATTATGGCACTGGTGATGGGTCTGTTTAGTGCCGTTCAAACGTTTGTCTATCGCCGCTTTTTCCCGGAAACTCCTTTAACCTTTGCCCCGCTGTGGGTGCTGTTTGAATGGTCCAAGACCTGGGTCTTTACCGGATTCCCATGGCTATTCGCCGGCTATGCCTTTACCGAACGCTACCTAGATGCTTATGCGCCCTTATTCGGGGTGTTTGGCGTATCTTTCGTGGTGATCATTCTGGCCTGTGCGCTGGTTGAAATTCTAAATAGACGCCTGTTCTGGGCCATTCCTTCGGCAGTTTTATTACTCGGTGCCTGGGGTGCAGCACAACTGACGTTTGTTGAGCAAAAAAATCAGAAGCCTTTAACGGTTTCTCTGATTCAGGGTAATATTCCGCAAGACTTGAAATGGCTGACTGAATATCAGGTGAAGACCTTATTGATTTATGCCAATTTGAGTAAAACTGAATGGGGCCGCGATCTGATCGTCTGGCCGGAATCTTCGATTCCCATGTTCCAGACTGATATTGAAGCCTTTCTGGAAGCCATGAAAGTACAGGCTGAAAAATCAGGTACGGCCTGGGTGACCGGCATTCCGTATTGGGATTTAGCAGAATCACAGGCTGCGGGTTATCCAAAATATTACAATAGTATTATGGCCAGCGGAGATGAATCCGATGGGCTATACAAGAAGCAACGACTGGTTCCTTTTGGTGAATATATTCCACTTTCAGGCTGGTTAAGTTGGGTTCTGCCGGCACTGCAAAATGATCCATCCATGAGTGGTTTTACCCGGGGCGCAGATCATCAAAAACCATTGAATGTAAAAAATCATCCTTTGGGTTCTGCGATTTGCTATGAAGTGGCTTATCCGAATTTGACCCGTCGCAATGCCAGTCAAAGTGATTTTCTGGTGACCGTGTCTAATGATGCCTGGTTTACCGGCACGGCAGGACCATTACAGCATCTGCAGATGGTGCAAATGCGTGCTAAAGAAAATGGCCGCTGGTTTATTCGGGCGACCAATACCGGTGTGACCGCCTTTATTGACCACAATGGTCACATTGTGAAAAAAGCCCCGATGGATCAGGAAGCAGTATTACGTGGCGAACTTCCAGCCATGCAGGGTGAAACGCTATATATGAAACTCAGCGACTGGCCGGTCCTGATCTTCTCGGTTCTACTCTTGCTAGTGGGCTGGCGCTTCCGTCCACGTAAAGTGGATGTCAGCTTTAAATCTAGACGGTAATTTTTTCAAGTACCCCTTTTACAAAGGGGGACTTAGGGGATTCCTGAATATAGCATCTTATCAATCCCTCCTAAGCTCCCTTTACGAAAGGGAGGAACATTCAAGGCAATAAAAAACCGAGGTCATAGCCTCGGTTTTTTCATCTCTTTCAAGCTTAAAATTGTATAGCCAAATAACACAACATGCTGGCAAGAGACAGCATCGGCACATGACGATACAGGTTAACCAGTGTCTGCTCAAATGCTGAGCTTTGCTCGGCCTGAATGCGAATTACACTCGCGTTTAATGCTGACCAGAAACACAGTGCCAATAAACTGCTCATCAAGCTGATAGCAAAAAAGGCCACCATAATCTGGCTGCTGCCTTCGGTGCTTTGCCATAAATGGACGATTCCCTGACTGATCGGCAGCATGCTTAAAACCAGAAGAACAGATTTCAGCATCGACCAATGAAATTGATTGATTTCATCTCCTAAGATTAATGCTTTCATGTGCTTCTCCGTTGGCGAGTCAAGTACCATTCAGATCATTATGAGCTTTTTTAAATAAATAGAAAGTGTATATTTATTCATATTTTACGAGAATTGTAATAGATAAATATGGGAATAATTCTTATTATAACTCGCATATCGTTTTTATTATTTCATTATTATAAATATCATTAACTTACATTATATTTAATAATTAATAGTTATTATCACTTCACTTCGTATTGAAATAGCCTATTCAGTGAAGTGATATATTCTATCTATCGAAAATTTATAACGATTCTCAATTAAGGCTGATAATAAATATCGGCATCTGTTCCTTCACCACCCGATTGACCATCTGCACCAAATGAATACAGATCGAAGCTGCGGCCATCGGTGCCCGGAATCACATATTGCAGTTCATTATCCCAGCTGTCTTTTGGAAAACCGCCCTTGACATAACCGCCTGGCACCCAGTTTTTTGCAGTCGCTGGCTGATTCACCAGTGCATCCAGACCGCCTTCCTGCATACTTGGATACTTGCCATTGTCCAGCTTGTATTGATCCAGTGAACCTGCAATGCTCTGCAACTTGATCACGGTGGTATCTACTTTGGCTTTTTCACCGCGTCCCATCACATTCGGAACAATCAGCGCAGCAAGCACACCGAGAATAACAATCACCACCATGACTTCGATTAAGGTAAAGCCCGTCTGTTTATTTAATTGATTCCTTTTCATTCAATCTCTCTCATTTATTTGCATCATTCAGAATTTCCACTTGAATCTTGATCACAGCAAAATTCTAACTGGCTTCTGTTTAAATCATATTATTCATATTCACAATTGGCAGCATCACTGCAATCACAATCACCAAAACAATACTGGCCATCAATACCAGCATTAAAGGTTCCAGCAAGGCCAGTAAAGTTGAAATCAGGGTGGTCACTTCGCGATCCTGCATCTGTGAAGCACGTTCCAACATGCGGTCCAGTTCACCAGACGCTTCACCACTTTTGATCATTTGTACCATCATCGGCGGGAAATAACCACTGCGTTCCAGTTGGGTCGCCAGGTTGCCACCTTCAGTGACTTTTTCCGCTGCCAGATTGACAGCATCACGGATCACCCAGTTGTTACTGACTGCAGCACCAATGCGCAGTGCATCGACCAGCGGCACGCCAGACTGGGTCAAAATGGATAAGGTACTGGCAAAACGTGCGGCATTAATCCCGCGTGACAATTTGCCGAATAAAGGTAATTTTAAGGTCAGACGGTCAAAGGCATAATGCCCGGCGGTGGTTCTTAAAAACCGGACCAACAGGAAAATCCCCAAAGCACCACCAATCAATAAAAATGGCCAAGCAATGCGGATAAAATCACTGGCTTTCATCAAGGCCACGGTAATCCACGGTAAGGCGTCTTTACTCTGATCAAAAGTCTTGACGATATCCGGCACCACATAGGTCATCAGCCCCATCACAATCGCAAAGGACATCAGCATCAGAATAATCGGATAGATCATTGCACCTTGAATTTTTTTCTGCATGGCAAACCGGTTTTCGGTATAGTCAGCCAACTGATCCAGAATCAGGTCCAGATGTCCGGAACGTTCACCGGCAGCAATTGTGGCAATATACAGTTCAGGAAAACGTCCGGATTGCTGCAGGCCCTGCGCCAGACTATGCCCTTCCAGCACTTTTGAGCGCACTGACATCAGCAGGTTTTGTACATGTACTTTTTCGCTTTGCTTGCCAACAGCACGGATGGCTTCTTCCAATGGAATCGCGGCGGCGACTAGCACGGACAGCTGCCGGGTCATGAGAGCCAGATCATAGGCGGTAATACTTTTTTCAAACCATTTTCGACGATGCTGCTGGTCTTTTTTTTCAACAGGATCAACAGAGACAGGAATAAGTGCTTTATCCCGTAATTGTTGCCGGATCTGACGTGCAGAATCCCCCTCCAGCACGCCTTTTTGCTGCTTTCCTGAAGCATCAAGCGCAATAAACTGATATGCAGGCATTGTAATGCTCTAATTTTCCAAAATTTTGCTCAACGCTGTTGCGTCAGACCACCGAAATCATTCATATTCTTTGATATAAATTATCTACTCACTCTAACATAATCGAACTTTAAGCACGACGAAATTTCTTCAGGATCTCCACCCCAAGATATGCAAAATTCCCACACCGATTTAAGTCCAATTTATCGCGTACGCGTTGCTGTACCTGTGCATGTATTTGATTGTTTTGATTACACGATGAGTGCAGAACAATTTAAACAGGCGCAGATTGGCGCACGTGTAATGGTGTCATTTGGACGTCAGAATCTGGTCGGGGTGATTATCGAAAAACTGCCTGCAGACACTCCTCTCGACCCACGCTTTAAGCTTAAGGCAGTAACCGAACTGCTCGATGAACGCGCCATTATAGATGCCAAAGTTTTAAGTTTGTTGACATGGTCAGCGCAGTATTACCAGTTTCCGATCGGTGAAGTCGTCCACAGTGCCCTGCCGACTCTGTTGCGTCAGGGTAAGCCTTATAACCTGCTGGCCCGTACCTGGAAATTACTGGACCCTGATGCCGAGGCCAAAGTACGCCGTTCGGACAAGCAGCAGGAAGCTTACCGGATTTTAAAACTGCATCCGGTCGGGACCACTGAAAATGTGCTGAACATGGCCGGGATTGAAACCGCGACCTTAAAAGCGCTGGAGAAAAAAGAGATTTGCGCCTGTGTGCTGGAGCCACAAGATTTCAATCCGCAGCCGATGCAGCTGGCACAAATGCCGCTTACTGCCAATCCTGAACAAAAACATGCAGTCGAACAGGTATTAAAATATCGCAATCAATATCAAGCTTTTTTACTGGATGGTCTGACCGGCAGCGGTAAAACTGAAGTGTATTTGCAGATCATGGAACAGGTACTGAAACAGGGCAAACAGGTGCTGGTGCTGGTGCCGGAAATCGGCCTGACGCCGCAAACCATCAGCCGTTTTCAGTCCCGTTTTCATTGCCATATTGCGTTGCTGCACTCCGGTTTGAATGATTCCAAACGGCTACAGGCCTGGCAGTCGGCAGAAACTGGCAAAGCCTCGATTGTGCTTGGGACACGTTCCGCCATTTATACGCCAATGCCGAATCTGGGCCTGATCATTCTAGATGAAGAACATGACCTGTCCTTTAAACAGCAGGAAGGCTTCCGCTATCATGCCCGTGATGTCGCCCTGTACCGCGGCCATTTACAGCAATGTCCGGTAATCTTAGGTTCAGCCACACCAAGTATTGACAGTTATGCGCTGGTTGAACATGGCAAGATGCAGGCACTGGAGCTGAACCAGCGTGCCGGTACGGCCTTGATGCCCAAAATCCATATTCTGGATTTAAAAGTTGCGCAAAAAAAGCATGGGATTAGCCTGCAATTGATTCAGGACATCAAAAAGCGCCTGGAGAAAAAAGAACAGGTACTGATTTTTTTAAACCGCCGTGGCTATGCCCCCGTCCTGCTTTGTGGCAGCTGTGGCTGGCAGGCGCAATGTCCGCACTGTGATGCCAACTTCACTGTACACCGTCAGCCTTATCAGCATCTGCATTGCCATCACTGCGGTACTATTCACCGTATGCCGGAACACTGCCCGCAATGTCAGCATCAGGAACTGGTTACACTGGGTATGGGCACCGGCAAAGTCGAAGAACATTTAAATGAGCTATTTCCGGATTTTGAGGTGATTCGGGTCGATCGCGATTCCACCAGTCGGGTCGGCAGCTGGCAAAAAATCTATGACAAGATTCAGAAAAGCGAACCGGCGATTCTACTCGGCACCCAGATGCTGGCCAAGGGGCATCATTTTCCTTATGTGACGCTGGTGGCGATTCTGGATATTGATTCCGGTCTGCTGAGTGTGGACTTCCGTGCTACTGAACGGACTGCGCAACTGATCGTGCAAGTGGCTGGCCGTGCCGGACGTGGTGAACATAAAGGCGATGTTTATCTGCAGACCCTCAGACCTGATCATGCCCTGCTGAACACCTTAGTGAATGAAAATTATCGCGTATTTGCCCAGCAGACCTTAAAAGAACGGCAGATGGCCAGAATGCCGCCCTACCGTTATGCCATCCTGATTCGCTGTGAATCCAAGGATCAGGCACAAAATACCGAATTCTTACAGAAACATGCAGCACTCCTCAGGCAATATCCTGATCTGGCGCTGGACATCTGGGGACCAATTCCTGCGCCAATGGAACGTAAGGCCGGACGCTATCAGTCGCATATGGTGCTATTGTCAGCGGATCGTCCACGTTTGCATTACTATGTGCGTAGCTGGTGGCAAAACATGCTGCAGGACAAACCTTCTAGCATGAAGCTCACGCTGGACATCGACCCTCAGGAACTGAGCTAAAAGATATTGCGCCTGAGGATCGATCTGGAATACGAAACTGCAAGTCTGGATCAAGAATACAAATAACACTGGTTCTGGTTATTGCACTGTTGATAGTGCCACTGAGTAAAAGGCTCAGATTGCCAAGTGTGCTGGGCTATCTGTTAACAGGGATCATCTTAAGTCCAAGCCTTTTGCACCTGATTCAGACACCCGAAGTCATGAGTAGTTTCATGCAAGTCAGCCTGATGGCACTGATGTTCTGGATCGGCCTGCAACTCAGACCACAACGCATTGTGCAGATTAATCCCTCCCTGTGGATGATGGCTGCTTTACAGGTACTAATCAGCACCCTGATTTTCACGCTCATGGCCTGGGTTTTCCTTCAGCAAAGCCTACTCGCCAGCATTGTAATTGGACTCGCCGGCAGTTTGTCCGCCCTGACTTTGGTGATTCAACATCTCAATCATCAGGAACAGTTCGCCACCAGCTATGGTCAGCAAGCCTATTCGATTCTGCTGATTCATGCTCTGTTGGCCATTCTGGTGATTGCAGCCATTCCATTATTTGCCGGGATTCGCTCCACTGAACATGGCGTGGCCTATTTTGCTGCGATCATCGCAACGTTGAGTGGTCTGTTTCTGTGTAATCGTTACCTGATGCAGCCGTTGTATCGCTGGATTGCTAAAAGTGGCAGTCACGAACTGCATGCGATTGTAGCGATTGCGGTGACCTTGGCATTATTGGTGCTGATGAATACCCTCGGACTGAATCTATTTCTCGGTGCCTTATTTGCCGGCATTTTATTGGCAGATTCAGATTTCAGGCCTGCGGTAGAAAGTACGATTCGGCCTTTTCAGGGCCTGTTGATGGGCTTGGCATTTATCAGTCTAGGCATGTCACTGCACTTAGCTGATCTGCTCAATTTCCCTTGGATGATTCTCGGTGGCACCCTCATTTTAATCTTGGGCAAGTTTGCAATCAACCTGGCATTGGCGCGTTATCATCAAAATAGCTGGCGCAATAGCACCTTGTTAGCAGCCAGTCTGGCACAAGGTGGCGAATTTGCTTTACTGGCACTGGTGATTGCGGTTTCCGACCAGATTATTGCGGCTGATCTGCTCTCTCCCTTGCTGTGGATGGTGAGTTTTTCCTTGCTGCTGACCCCCGCATTTTATTGGTTATTGCACAGTCAGATCTTACCGCGTCTGGATCGCCACAATCATCTGGCAGCGACTTTTGAAACTGATATTAATCCTCAAGCCCATACACCAATCCTGCTGATTGGCTTTGGTCGCTTCGGACAAATCATCGCCCGGATTCTACTGCAACAGCAACACGCCTTTAGTGTCATGGACAGCACTGTGCCAGCCACTGAGCTTCTGGCGCAGTACGACATCCCTTTCTATCAGGCAGATGCGACAGAACCGGCAGCCTTGATGCAGGCAGGGGTTGCCACGGCGCAACAGGTCATTGTCGCCATTGATGATATTGAAGACTCGATGCTGATCGTGCGGCATCTGCGGCTGAATTATCCTGAAACCTGTTTATGGGTCCGCGCCCGTGATCGACATCATGTGCATTTATTGCAGGATTTGGGCGTGAAACATATCTGGCGTGAAACTTATCTTTCCGCCTTGGAACTCAGTCAAGCCTGCAACAGATTCAAAACTTCCGTGAACAGGATGAAAAGTTGCTCAATAGTCAATATCATCTGGATCCGGATGAACATCCAAATTATGAAAATCAGCGCAGCAGTTTGGCTGAACTGGAGCATCTGTTTACCCAGGATCAACGCCATAAAGTGCAAAAACAGGCTACACCGCAGCAACAGGATACAAACGGCGCAGGAATTGATACGTTAAGAGATGAACTGTCCTAACTTGTGTTTTACAATAATGACACCATTAAAGCAGGGTTATGGAGAATTTTATGTCTGATTTACGCCAACGCTTTTTTATTGAAGATAGCCCTGTTCGTGGTGAAGTGGTGCATCTTGAAGAAGCTTTACAAACCATTTTAGCGCAACGTGACTATGCGCCTGCAGTTAAAATCCTGCTAGGTGAAATGCTTAGTGCCACTGCACTGCTGGCCAGCACATTGAAGATTAAAGGGCGTATCAGCCTGCAAATTCAGGCATCGGGCACATTTAAATGGGCTATGGCTGAATGTAACCATTTGGGTGAAGTTCGCGCTCTGGCTGACTATGAAGAAGATCCGCACTTTCTGGTCGGTGAAGACAGTAGTACAGTGTTGAAATCACTCACCTCTCCGGTTCTATTCATCAATATCGAACCAGAATTTGGTGAGCGTTATCAGGGGATTGTACCCCTTGATAAAGAAAATCTGGCGGGCTGTCTGATGCAGTATTATGACCTGTCTGCACAGATTCCGACGCGTATTGTACTGGCAAGTGACCATCAGCGTGCAGGTGGTTTACTGATTCAGTTATTACCACGTAATAGTGAAGAAGAACAACGCCGGGTAGATGAAGATCTATGGCCACGTCTGACCATGCTCACAGAGACTCTAAAAACTGAAGAGTTAGTCGGTTTGCAAGCCACTGATATTCTGTACCGTTTATATAACGAAGAAGAAGTGCGTCTGCCAGATACGGAAGTGTTGAAGTTTGGTTGTACCTGCTCTAAAGAGCGTTGTGCAGTCGCTTTACAGCAAATCGGAATAGAGTCGATCCGTGAAACGCTGGAATTCCAGAATCCGATCGAGATGGACTGTCAGTTCTGTAATAGCCAATATACTTTTACTGCTGAAGAAGCCTTGGGCCTATTTGGTAAACACCTGAGCTAAGCAGTTCGAATCCTTAAGTTTAAAAGCATTCCCAGGAATGCTTTTTTTATGTTTTAAAATCTAGGTGACTGAGCTCAACAAAGCGTATTCCCCTACAGTAGAAAACCTGTCTACCTCCTGAATCAAACTCTCCTGTAAATCCAATCTAAGAATCCCTTTTAAATTATAAGATTATTCACACTAACAAAACCTGAATATTCATCATTTTCAAAAAATTATGAGAAAGACCGCACAGTTCATACTCTTGATTTAATTATGCTTTTAAAATAAATTAGAGCAATAATTCTAAAATGAATACATCATCAATTTAACAGGTATGTTATGAGAAAATTATTGAATACTCTACTAATGGGGATAAGTTTGGCCGCAGTCTCTAGCCTGGCCTTTGCCTATGAAGATCCGTTATTGGGTAAATGGAAAACCATCGATGATCAATCGGGTTATTCTCGTGCGGATGTGGAAATTCGCAAGAAAGCAGATGGCAGTTATGAAGGAGTAATTGTCGAAACACGCAGCTTGCCTGGCGCAGAAAAAATGGGAATTTGTCATAAATGTCCAGGTCAGCTTAAGAACAAGCCTTTTCTAGGCCTGCCGTTTATCTGGGATTTTAAGGCAGATCCGAAAAAGCCACGTGAATACCATGATGGCAAAGTGCTTGATCCGATCAGTGGCAAAGTTTACAAAGGTAAAGCACGCTTAAGTGCTAATGGTAA
Organism: Acinetobacter lwoffii; assembly: GCA_013530545.1. GTDB lineage: Bacteria > Pseudomonadota > Gammaproteobacteria > Pseudomonadales > Moraxellaceae > Acinetobacter > Acinetobacter lwoffii_G. The sequence goes on along the minus strand of SPVA01000095.1, from coordinate 6,386 downwards.
ACGTCTGACCTTGCGTGGTTATGTGGGGGTATCGGTAATTGGTCGCAGTGTTACTTGGGTAAAATATTAATTTCAGAAAGATTTTCAAAGCCCCTATATCAGGGGCTTTTTTCTTTGTCATGATTTGAAACAATAAGGTACAAATAAAAACTGTTTTGGAGCAGGCAAAGTCATAATAATGGATCGAAGACGGTTATTTTTTATCCACTTATGATGATCAATCTTCAGCCTTGTTCAATTCTGTCCTCTGGTCTGCTTTGCAGCCCTGATATGGCGCCCTCTATTCAACATAGGAAAGTGATTGAATACGCTTTGTCGATAACACATAAAATTATAAAAACAACTTCAGCTTTAACCTTCTTTGCCTCGCATGCTGCTGATAAAGATCCGGTCAGACCGACTGATTCATCAACTACCAGTGCATCCCGACTCTTCACTCATGATCATTTGAGTCATCACTCTGAGTCTGCATGTCCAAGGATTGGAAAGCGTTCTATTTTAGTACCTTCCCTTTCTACGGATTTTGCACACTTGGCTGTTTAAGGAGTAGACCCATGACTACGATTCAGTACCAAGAAAGTTTTTCCCACGGTTATACCCCCTCAGAAATTATGGACGATCGTTCATTTGACTTGATCCACTTTGCAGAAGCGTGTGGACAAAGCCCGGAATGGGTCATGCAGTTAATTGAACATGGAATTTTACCCAATCGTTCTACACCCCCGACCAGCACTTTCCTCGGTGAAGATATCTCGCGTGCACAACGCGCCTATCGCCTGCAACGCGATTTTGATGCCTCATTTAGCGCCGTTGCCATGATGCTGGACCTCATTGATGAAGTGCAGGAGTTACGCCGCGAGGTCAAACATTTGCACTTCAAGTAAATCCTTTTCATGTTCTGTCGATCTGCATTTTCCAGTGCAGATCAGAACATATTTATATTTAATTTTATGATTAGAGTATAAGAATCCCTATGAAAACCAAAGATTGCAATAAGAAACTCAAATACATGTTTCCCGAATACCGCGACTTGATTGTGCAACTTCGCGAGGAAAATCCCTATTTTGCCAAGTTATTCGAGGAACATAATGAGCTGGACAAAGAAATCAGCCAGCTTGAACTTGATCCAGTCAATCATATCAACAATGATATTGAGGCGATCAAGCGTAAAAAACTGAAATTAAAAGATGAAATCTATAAAATACTGACTCGAACAGCTCAAGTTGAGTGATCAGCAGAATAGAGTGTTGATTTCTACAGAGCTAATCTAAAATTGAAGTCCACTGATCTACGTGTGCTTGAAAAATAGGACAACTTTTATAAATATCGATTGATAAAGGTAGCTCTATTTTAATTTGGTCAGCTTTTCAACTTCTTTCATGGTCTCTTTCACTGATTGCTTAATCGGCTCATAGTCAAGGAACCAGAACAGATTCACGTGTTGATTCTTATGCTGTTGTGCCAGTAGATCAATCACACTGCGCTCCCCTCGACCGACCAGATGTCTGCGATAGAAATAATACACCAGCAATACCGTGCTAATGAACATGATCATCAACATACTCCAGAACCCGACAGGAGATTTCGCCCCCGGAATAAATTCAAAGTTCATCCCGTAAATCCCGGTCAATAAGGTCAGCGGTGCAAAAATAGCGGTAATTATCGCCAAGATGCGCATATTTTCATTGGTCTGATTGGCAATGGCTGAAAAATGCAGGTCGATCGCCGCCTGAATCGAGGCACGCAAACGAACAGTGTGTTTTTGGATGCGCTCTACATGGCTGACCAGGTCATTCATTCGGACCAGCATAATATCCTGTCGTTCCGACTTCTTCTTGCCTTTCAAGTGCGGATAATTATCGATAATTTCATCTCGCAGTTCTTGCAAGGTATCAATTTGCTCTTCACAGAGATTTTCCACTTGTTGAAAAGACATGCTTTCTTGCAATAACTGGTTCCATTTGGTAAAGCGGCGATGCCCCTGTAATAACTCCTGTTGCCAGAATTCAACCCGTCGGGTTAAAGGCACACGTAAATCCAAATAACCATCCACCATGCTATTCAGTAAACGTAACGATAAATCCAGCGGGGTCATCGGGAGTTTTCGTGACTTATTTTGTTCCTGAGTGGAACGGATCACATGGGTTTCAATACGGGAAATATAATTTTTTATTGCTTTATTGCCTTGCTCACGTACTGTAATCAGCACTTGAGGAGTCATGATAAAACTAATCGGAGTAGTCGCCAGACCAAACACTTTTTCATGCTGTTCCAGCGCCTGCTCACCGCTCTCGATGTCATCATCCGGGGTAATCAGCTTGCGAAAAATAAGCAGCTCATAGTCATCCATGCTATCAAATACACAAGGATGTTCTAAATTAAGAATATCGTTTACATGCAATTCGTTTAGGTATAAATGGGTCTGCTGTTCTATTTCTTTTTGCCAAGTCTCAGCCCGATTAACCACATCTGCCCGGGTATAGTCGATCCAGATAAATTCAGGTTCGGCTTGAGCAATAGGCTCTTTTTGTACAAAAATATGATGTTCGGTCGGATGTTGGTAAAAATAATAAACCTGCATTAAGACAATTCTCTATTCACAATTCTGCTTTTTGTTGTTGCAGGATAGAGCTAGTAGGCCTTCCCCATCTATCCGTCTTAAAATTATGAGCCGAGCCGCAGACTTAAGCAATCCAATCAGTCTTTATTTGCGTAGCAGAATCTTATTGAAGGCATAAAAAAGCCCTGAGCCAGCCAAAGTAAACATTTTGACCAAGCTCAGGGCTTTTTTATTGTTATTCACATGAGTTTTCCCATGTGAATATTTTAACGATTAAACTTGTTCGATGTCTTTCATCGTTAATTTGATACGGCCACGGTTATCAACATCCGCAACCTGTACTTTCACTTCTTGACCTTCTTTCAATACATCTGCCACGTTCGCAATGCGTTCGTTTGAGATTTGAGAGATGTGAAGCAAGCCATCAGTACCTGGCAGGATATTCACGAACGCACCGAATTCAACGATACGGATCACTTTACCTACGTAGATTGTACCTGGCTCGATTTCAGCAGTAAGTGCCTGGATCTTGGCCACTGCAGCTTGCGCTGCCGCTTTAGTTTCACCAAATACGCGAACTGTACCGTTATCTTCGATATCGATCGCCGCTTTAGTTTCTTCAGTAATCGCACGAATGGTCGCGCCACCTTTACCGATCACATCACGGATTTTATCCGGGTTGATATTGATCACCTGGAATGTTGGTGCGTGCATCGAAATTTCAGGACGCGCACGTGAAATCACCTGGTTCATCTCATTCAAGATGTGCATACGACCCGCATAAGCCTGGTTCAATGCAGATTCCATGATCTCTTCAGTGATACCTTCGATCTTGATGTCCATTTGTAGCGCAGTAATACCGTTTGCAGAACCAGCTACTTTAAAGTCCATGTCGCCCAAGTGATCTTCATCACCCAAGATGTCAGAAAGAACTGCGAAACGCTCGCCTTCTTTCACTAGACCCATCGCAATACCTGCAACTGGTGCTTTAAGTGGAACACCAGCATCCATAAGAGAAAGTGATGCACCACATACAGACGCCATTGAAGACGAACCGTTAGATTCAGTGATGTCAGATACGATACGGATCACGTACGGGAAGCGATCAGCAGCAGGAAGTACAGCTTGAACACCACGACGTGCCAGACGACCGTGACCAATCTCACGACGCTTAGGACCAGATTCACGGCCAGTTTCACCTACAGAATATGCAGGGAAGTTGTAGTGCAACATGAAGTTGTCAGTTTTTGTACCTGCAAGAGTATCAACCATCAACGCATCACGAGTATTACCCAAAGTCGTTGTGACCAAGGCTTGAGTTTCACCACGTGTGAACAATGCAGAACCGTGAGCACGATCCAATACGCCTACTTGTACGTCGATTGCACGAACAGTTTTGGTATCACGACCATCGATACGTGGCTTACCAGACAGGATGTTGTCACGTACAGTACGATATTTAAGGTCTTCGAACAGCTCATTTACTTCTTCTGCAATGCCAGTTTCGTCATTTTCAGGAACGAACTGTGCAACTGCTTCTGCATAAAGCGCGTCAAGTGCCGCATAACGGTCTTGCTTAACTGCAATCGTGTAAGCTTCAGAAATTTTCGCTTCGAATGCTTCTTTCAATTTACCAAGAAGTTCTTCGTTTTTAACTGGAGCAACCCAAGTTGATTCAACCGCGCCTGCAGCTGCAGCAAATTCTTTGATCGCTTGGATCGCAATTTGCATTTCGTCATGACCGAACAATACAGCGCCCAGCATTTGATCTTCTGAAAGCTCTTTCGCTTCAGATTCAACCATCAATACTGCAGTTTCCGTACCCGCAACAACAAGATCAAGATCAGACTCTTTAAGTTGTTCAAGGTTCGGGTTCAGGATGTATTCACCGTTGATTAAACCAACGCGCGCACCACCGATTGGACCACGGAAAGGAGTACCAGCGATAGACAATGCAGCAGATGTACCTAACATTGCAGCAATGTCAGCATCCATTGTTTTATCAGAAGAAATAACTGTGGCTGTTACTTGAATTTCGTTGAAGTAACCTTCCGGGAACAACGGACGAATTGGACGGTCAATCAGACGTGAAATCAAAGTTTCAGCTTCAGACTGACGGCCTTCACGCTTGCCATAACCACCCGGGATACGACCAGCAGCATATTGCTTTTCTTGGTAGTTAACAGTTAATGGGAAGAAATCTTGACCTGCTTTTGCTTTAGGCTGTGCCACAACAGCGACAAGTACTTGTACGCCGCCCATGGTGATCACAACAGTGTTTGCCTGACGGGCAACACGACCTGTTTCCAAGATAACGTTGTGCTGACCGAATTGGAATTCTTTACGAATAATATTAAACATTGACATGTTTTATTTTTCCTAGTTCTTGTGAACAATTATTCTAGTGGAGACCCCTAAGGTTTGGCATTCATGACCATATGGACGAGTAAATGACAAAGCTTAGAAGCCGACCTCACCAGATTAAATACTATTTTTAAACACAAAGAAGGAGCGAAACATTCGCCCCTTCCACTGGCTTAGCGCAAAGCTAAGCCGACTTTAGTTTTCAGTAATACAGCACAAAGCATGCAATACACCCGAAAATAAAGTTTAAATCGAATTAACGACGTAAACCTAAAGCACCGATCAATGCTACATAACGACCGTGGTCTTTACCGTTAAGGTAGTCAAGTAGTTTACGACGTTGGTTAACCATACGGATAAGACCGCGACGGCTATGATGGTCGTGTTTGTGCTCTTTGAAGTGACCTTGTAAATCATTGATTTGAGCAGTTAAAAGAGCTACTTGAACTTCTGGTGAACCAGTGTCGTTTTCAGCGCGAGCGAATTTAGCCATGATCTCTGCGCGATCTGCGTTAGTTAAAGCCATTCGATTTCTCCGAGATGCTTATATATTTTGATAAAAATCAAAGTGATGAGAATTCAAAACCTTGACTGCCGTGCATCACTACAGCAAGTTGCATATTTTAAGGGAAAACGCATCAAATTGCAAAAATAGATCCAAATTTTTTGCATGGTTTTGGTCGCTCATTGATGCAGTTCAGATTCGATGACTCTTGTCCCTCAAAGATTCAGGTTTTGCATTATTTTCATGAAATAAATCCAGGATGAATTAAATATAGAAATTCATTTGAAAAGCCAACAAACCCTTTAGCTCGCTTGAATCTTCCGCTGCTCTCCATAAAAAATGGATAAAAAAAAGCCCGAGTAAACTCGGGCTTTTTGGCGCTGTAGTTCTTTCTCTTATCATTATTATTTATTGTATTATTATGGCGTTTTACGCTTATTATTATTTTCAAACATCCTGTTGAAAAATCATCTTCCTTGTGTGGTAGATTTTGCCATATTCCCACCAGACAACTAGAGGTATTTGCCTCATTTTGCTGTAAGCCATTTCGTACATCACAGAGTAAAAATTTGCATAATGTTACACAGCTCTCGTTTTATTTAACGCTATTTACTTAAGTTTACTGGCTAGCGCTGAAAATTTTTGCTAAGAAATTAGGATAAAAATCCAGCAAGCTTCCTATAAAAAAATCAGGATATAAAAAAGCCTTGTAGTCTCTCCCAAAACTACAAGGCTTAGCGGCTGTAAGTTTCCTCTTTCACTTACTTCACTGTAAGTTCGCTGTCTACCGACATTATTATTATCATTATGCGATTATGCTCAACTTTCCGTGTTGAGTTATTTTGTAGAACCAATCTTCTCAAAAACTGAGCAAAAGCTCTATGCGTCAATTTCCTGAATCCTTGTAAGCTTTTACCTACAAGATTTGATTATTTTTGCCAATTAAATTACTAGATT
>SPVA01000055.1 GCA_013530545.1 Acinetobacter lwoffii | reverse complement strand
CTTGGGTTGGTATTGACTCAAGCCGTGCCTAATTTATGTATTTAGTGAGATAGAGAAATGGCTCAGCCTAAATTTTCTTTACAGCCACTTGCGGCTGCGATTTGTGTTGCTTGTTATTCACAAGTCAGCATGGCAAATGAAAGCCTTCCTGTGTACACTATGGCGCCGATTGTGGTGACCTCTGCTGCGGGTAATGATGCCAATGGCCTGATTGTCCGTGCTGATCCGAAACAGCCAATTCAGCCGATTCCTGCCAGCGATGGTGCCGATTATTTACAGAGTATTGTCGGCTTTAGTGCGGTGAATAGTGGTGCCGGTACCAATGGTGATGTAACCTTCCGTGGCATGTTTGGTTCCCGGATTAAAATCCTGACCGATGGCACCGAAAACCTGGGAGCCTGTCCAAGCCGTATGGATTCACCGACCTCTTATATTTCTCCAGAAAGCTATGACCAGATTTCAGTGATTAAAGGGCCACAAACGGTTCAATATGCCAATACTGGATCTGCCGCAACCGTAATTTTTGAACGTAGTCCGGAACAGTTTGATGAAGATAAAAACTATCGTGGTCAGACAAGCGTATTGATGGGTTCATTTGGTCGTCTGGATCAAAATATTGAAGTAGCAGCAGGGGATGACAAAAAATATATCCGCCTGAATAGCAACCGTTCTGTATCTGATAGCTATCAGGATGGAAGTGGTAATACTGTGCCATCAGACTGGGAGCGCTGGAATGCCGATCTGGCTTTGGGTCTCACGCCCAATGAAGATACCTGGGTTGAATTGACCGCAGGTAAAGCAGATGGTGAAGCCGTGTATGCGGGCCGGGCGATGGATGGCTCAAAATTTGCCAGAGAAAGCCTCGGTCTAAGATTTGAGAAGAAAAATGTTACTGATGTGATCAAGAAAGTTGAAGCCCAAGTGAACTATAATTTTAATGATCATGTGATGGATAACTTTAGTTTACGTGAGTTCCAGCCCACTCCGATGATGAATATGCCGATGGCAACCAACGTGGCACGTAAGACTTTAAATGCCCGGGTTGCGATGACACAGGAGTGGGATGATATCGAGCTGATTACGGGGATCGATACGCAGAATAATGAACATAGTATCCGTAAAGGCATGCATAACAGTTATAAAGGCAAAGCTCGCTCTATTGATATGGAGTTTCAGTCCTATGGCGGTTTTGGAGAGTTGAGTTATCAGCTGGGCGGAAATAATAAACTGGTATCCGGAGTGCGACTGGATCATGTTGAAGTTTTGGATCGACGTGCTGAATCTCTTCAGGCGGATTTGAATGTAGAGCGTAGTAAAACGTTGCCAAGTGCATTCTTACGTTTTGAAAATACCCATCCTGAACATGATGATGGTAAAACTTATATCGGTTTAGGTTATGTCGAGCGCATGCCGGATTACTGGGAGTTATTTAGTCCAAAATCAGGCAATGGTGATCCAAATACCTTTAATAATATCGATACAGAAAAAACCTTACAGCTTGATCTGGGTTATCAGCATGCGCATGGTCAGTTTAGTTCATGGGCATCAGCGTACGCAGGTTTGATTAATGATTATGTGTTAACAACCTATAAATCTGCTGGCATGATGGGAATGTTGGATGCGCATAGCCGCAATGTCGACGCTACCATCGCAGGTGCAGAAGCAGGGATGGGTTATCAGTTTACCGATGCTATTCAAGCTGATGTCAGTGCCATGTATGCATGGGGTGAAAACACCACTGATAATACGCCGTTGCCACAGATTGCACCTTTAGAAGCTCGGGTGAATTTACGTTATGTCCAGGATAATTATACGTTGGGTGCTTACTGGCGTTTGGTCGATGGTCAAAACCGAATTAGTGAGCGTGAAGGAAATATCGTTGGTTATGATGTTCAGAAAAGTGCAGGCTTTGGCACACTGTCTTTAAATGGCACATATCACATTGCGGATGGTGTTGATCTTTCTGTGGGGGTCGATAACGTTTTAGATAAAACCTATACCGAACATTTAAACAAAATGGGTAATGCGGGTGTCGGCTTGTCTACAACAGAGCAATTTAACAATATTGGCCGAAATTATTGGGCACGTGTCAGTATGAAATTCTAATTGTTGCTTAATATTCCAAAAGCCATTGCTCAATAGCGATGGCTTTTTTAATTTTTAGGGTTGCAATCAAGTTTTTCATATTTAAATCGGGCCTATGTATCTTGGAAGAAGACTGGATAAAACAAGTTTTGTGTATATAAACGCCAGGTTGATGAAGAATCAAACAAGAATAGAATGTGAATTGAACGACATAAGTCATGTGATAAATACTTTTATAATTTAAATTCAAATAAAACAATATCTTATTGATTTAGTGGGTAGGTTTTGTTGAAGGTGCTCAATAAAATTCAAAAATAATGAAAATAAATTAACTATATATAACAATTACTTGTATTTTTATTGGTTTGAAAAATAAACACACGAAAAAAAATCTTTGCAAGAAGTGTTGCAAGGGCTCTGAAATGCTGTAGAATGCACATCCATCGGCGGTGATGAAGATTAAAACTTCTGATAAAACAGTGACTTAGTTAAGTTTGATTGAGTTAGGTTTTAGAAAGAAAGTTTAAAAATAGTTTTCATTACTGGTTGACTTTCTAGAGATAGAGAGTAATATAGCCGACCTAGCTTGCTGGTGACGAATTAGCAAGAAGATCATTAAGAGATTATGAAGAACAACTTGTGTGGATTTTTACTGGTTGATTGATCGAAATTATTTTCATTGATTGATGGTAGAAATTACTCGAAGTTTATTTGAGAAATA
>SPVA01000061.1 GCA_013530545.1 Acinetobacter lwoffii | reverse complement strand
TCGAGCCTAAATCGGCCTGCAATGTTGCGCAATTTTACTTTACCTTGTACCTAGAAAGCAAAGTCAATCCGCATCAATTCAAAGAACAATAAACAATTGACTATTCTAACAGCAATTCCAATAAAAAATTACTGTAAGTTCATATGATTTCTATCTTGTAATTTGCTGCTATAATAGTGTAATCCCCTCCACACTTTTCTGTTTGATGCAATGATGATGAAGAAATTTTTACTCTGTACCGTAATCCTGACTGGCCTGAGCTTGACTGCGTGTGTAAAAAAAGAAGCACCTAAAGAAGAAGAACAAGTTGAGGTTAATCCAGCACCTGAAGTTGTAACGCCTGAACCAGCACAATTTGAACCGCTTGAGCCGGTAGAAGAAGCGGTAATTGAAGAAGTTCCAGAGACAACTGTGGAAATTCAACGTGAACAGACAGCTAACACGACGACTGAAATTCGTCGTGAAGTGAAGAAGCCTGAACCTGTTGAAGCTACACCAGCTCCAACAAGAACGCCGTCAGAAAACAATCCAGCTCCAGAGCCTTCAAAACCTGCAGCAACGCCTAAATCAAACTCTGATTCAAACAAATCTGAAGAAGACGCTGTGGCTGATGCCATTGCAGCAGCGATGCCAGCGCTTGATTAATCAAGAGAATTCATCAAAAAAACCCAGCTTTTGCTGGGTTTTTTTATTACTCTTTTTTAAGCAGATGTCGGTGCAGAATTACGAGACAAGTGCATCAAATAGTCTGCCATTAATCGCGTAGCCCACGATTCTGTTTGCATCAGACCTTGATAAAATCCGCAATGACTGCCTTTTTTGGTGGTAATCACCATGATATTCGACATTGCCCGAATTTTTTCTTTATAAGGTTCCAGATTCTGGATATGACACACCGGATCATCTTCCGCATTTAAAATCATTAATGGAACTTTAATGTTTTCAAATACATAAATTGGATTCGTGGCCTTACTATAACTCTCATAGTCTGAAAAACCGGCCAGTTGATAATAACGCTGTTCAAACTCCGATAAGTCTTTTACCTCCAGCAATTGCTTCCAGGAAGGATAAATTTGCCAGGTTTCCTGATAAGGATGAATAAAGCGTTTGATTAGTTTTTTGGCCATGACTTTGCTATAAAACGGATGTACATGGGCAAATCCGGTTTCGGTGTTATAGCCTGGACATAAGGCAAAAGCCGCTTTTAACGGTGTTTGTGATCCCTCTTCTCCGAGATAACGCACCAGCAAGCCTGTACCCGCAGAAGATCCGACCCCATACAGCTCAGACTGAGGAAATCTATCCTGTATATACAGCAGTTGTTCACGTAGATCTTGGGTCGAGCCGAACAGGTTCATTTTAGCTACAGGCATGGGCAGGTCTGCATGCCCACGGCGCAAACACAAGGCCACTCGCCAACCGGTATGTTTATGCAGATCCTGTACCAGTTCACGCATCGACTCTGGAGAACCGGTAATAGTATGGAGTAAGACAATGGTTGGCGTACTTGCCGGAAGATCCAGCCCATACCAGGCAATACCGGTAATTCCGCCATCTGACATTTTCAGCTGTTCAAGCGCATCGTATTTCAGCTTAATGGTACGTTTTTTAATTAAATCAAAATACAGAATATGTGCGTGTGCATTGGCTAACCAAGGTGTAGGACGATATTTTTGTTGCAGCTGCGGTAAGCGTTCAATGAGTCCTGAAAATACACCATTCGGATTGTAATACAGGGTCGGCTCGTCTGCTCCGCTGAAACGATCCAGATATTCACTGGAAAGCTGACCCAATTTTTTAAGCAACATTTTCATCTGTCATCCCCCCTCTAGTTGTACTAGCTGTGATTTACAAATTTCATGCCGACTTGAATCAATAGTTCGAATTAAGTTTTAGCTTGGAATAATTGCATCCGCTGGCCCATCTGTACAGCATCTGACCCTCTTCATTAAACTGAATCATGTCAACTCCCTTTAGTTTTTTATCGCCCACATTGGCAGAAAACTCAAGTACGACATTGTTACCATCTTCACTTATAAATTCACGGTGATAGGTGAAATTTTCAAAGACTTGAATGACATTGGTCAAAATAAAAAATACCACCTGTTTTCCAGGATAAGGCTGAAAAGCCACAGGCGAACGAAATACTACTTCCTCAGCAAGCAGTTCATTCAAGATCGACATATCACGGCTTTCCAGCATCTCATGCCAGCGTGAAATGGATTTTTTTGTATTTTCGATGGTCATTTTGGATTCCTTCTTTTTGATATTTTTTAATAAAAGCTTAAATACTTCTTTCTTTTAATTGACAGAATTCCCCCTTTATTAAAGGTGAGAAGTACTGCTTCGCAAGGGGGAAATCTTTCTTACAAATCCTCTCCCTAACCCTCTCCTTTAATAAAGGAGAGGGAAAAAACAGCTTTTAATTTTCAGATCACCGCCGCCAATTCAGCACCCTGACGGATGGCACGCTTGGCATCCAGCTCACCCGCTTCTTTCGCTCCACCAATCAGATGCACATTTTTACCAGCCGCTTTTAGCTCATCAAACATGGCGGTATAAGATTCCTGACCGGCACAAATAATCACGTGATCGACTTCCAACACAGCAGGTTTGTCATTTACGACAATATGTAAACCCTGATCATCAATTTTTTCATAATTGGCGCCAGCAATCATTTTTACGTCACGGTGTTTTAAACCGGTACGATGAATCCAACCTGTGGTTTTACCCAGACTCGCGCCGACTGAAGCGGTTTTACGTTGCAATAAATAAATTTCACGTTGCGGTTTTTCTACATTTGCGGCTTTTAAGCAACCGACATTTTCATAGTCAGTATCAATACCCCACTCATCATAGAATTTTTCCGGATTGATACTGCCACTTTCTCCTTCATGGCTCAGGAATTCGGCTGTATCAAAACCAATACCGCCTGCACCAATAATGGCAACTCGCTGACCTACTGGCTTACGTTCTTTTAAAACATCCAGATAAGACAGTACTTTTGCATGATCAATACCTGGAATCTCAAGCTGACGCGGTGTCACGCCTGTCGCCACCACAATGTCATCAAAATTTGACTGAGCCAGTTCTTCCAGACTCGCCTTATGGTTCAGCTGCAATTTAATACGTGGCTGTAATTCAATCTGGCGTTTGAAATAACGCAAGGTTTCATAAAACTCTTCCTTGCCTGGAATGGTCTTGGCAATATTAAACTGTCCACCAATCTGAGCAGCGGCTTCAAATACCGTCACCTGATGACCGCGATTTGCTGCATATACAGCAAAGCTTAAACCTGCAGGACCCGCACCAATCACGGCAATATTTTTTGCCACATTGGTTTCTTTAAAGATTAATTCAGTTTCATAGCAAGCCCGTGGATTGACCAGGCAGGTGGCAATTTTCATCGAGAAAATATGATCCAGACAGGCCTGATTACAACCAATACAGGTATTGATTTCATCACTACGACCCTGCTCCGCTTTCAAGACAAACTCAGAGTCTGCCAGCATTGGGCGGGCCATGGAAATCATATCAGCATCACCAGACGCCAATACATATTCAGCCATTTCCGGGGTATTGATACGGTTCGAAGTGATTAAAGGAATCTTCACCTGACCTTTCAGTTTACGGGTAACCCAAGTAAAGGCTGCACGTGGCACTTTGGTGGCAATCGTCGGAATACGCGCTTCATGCCAGCCAATGCCGGTATTGATAATGGTCGCACCGGCTTTTTCAATTTCTTTGGCCAACTGGATGACTTCTTCCAGAGTTGAACCGCCTTCGACCAGATCCAGCATAGACAGGCGATAAATAATGATAAAGTTCTCACCAACCATTTCACGGGTACGGCGTACAATTTCAATCGGGAAACGGATGCGGTTTTGATAGCTTCCACCCCATTCATCATCACGATGGTTGGTACGTGCTGCAATAAACTCGTTAATCAGATAGCCTTCCGAGCCCATGATTTCTACACCGTCATAACCGGCATATTGAGCCAGCTTGGCACAGTTGGCGAAATCATCAATGGTTTGCTGCACTTCAGCAGATGTTAAAGCATGTGGCTTGACTGGATTAATCGGTGCCTGAATTGGGGATGGCGCGACATTTTCTGCCTGATAAGAATAACGCCCGGTATGCAGAATCTGCATGGCAATTTTTCCGCCCGCCTCATGTACGGCCTGGGTAATTACCTTATGCTTTTCAGCTTCTTCAAGAGTGTCAAGTTTGGAACCCCCATGAAACGTCACCCCATGATCATTGGGTGAAATCCCGCCGGTGACAATTAAAGCCACCCCACCTTTGGCACGCTCTGCATAAAAAGCTGCCATCCGCTCATATCCGCCGGGTGCTTCTTCAAGGCCAACGTGCATGGAACCCATCAACACGCGGTTTTTAAGCGTGGTAAAACCTAAGTTCAATGGGGCAAGTAAATTCGGATATTTAGACATTTCAACTCCTGAGCGTGCGTTTAGGCTGGCTATTGTTTTAGCAACTGGCAGTTTGATCCCTCAATCTTTCCAGTTTAATGCAACTTGTTGCACTAATTTATATGCCAGAATTGATTTTTATGCAACATGTTGCATAATAATCCCGAGTCACTTTTTTGAGACGTTTATGTCTTTAGCGCATGTTTTATTGACCAGTCTGATTGAAAAGCCCAGTACCGGAATCGAACTGGCCCGCCGTTTTGACCGCTCCATGGGCTTTTTCTGGAATGCAACTCATCAGCAGATTTATCGTGAGCTGAATGCCATGCTGCAAAAAGGCTGGATTTCAACGCTAGAAGAGGAAGATTCCAATAGCCGTAAAAAGACTTATCAGGTGGAACGTCTTGGCCGGGAAGAACTGGCCAACTGGATGTTGCAGCAAAGCCCACCAGCACAACTACGTGAAGAACTGATGGTGCGTTTACGTGCCGAAGCCCAACTTGGTGGCAATAACACCTTGGCAGAGCTGGAACGCCATCTGGAACTGCATAAAGAAAAACTGAAAACCTATCAGCAGATTTTTGCCAAAGACTTTGCTCAAGCGGACGAAACTGACCGTACCTTGTATATTCATAAAATGATTCTGCAACTCGGAATTGATCAGGAGCTGGGCTGGATTTCCTGGTTGGAACAGGTCATTCCGCGACTTAAAAAGTTTGATGCACAACAATTATAAATACGGAGATACACATGCCCTTTTATCGCATGACCGATGGTGAGCAACTGTTTGTACGCGAATACGGTCAGGGACAGTCGGTACTGGTACTCTCAGGACTCGGCATGCTGAGCTGGCAATGGAAAGCTTTTCTCTATCCGCATCAGAAAAATTTCCGTTTTATTATTCCGGAATGGCGCGGATTTGGGGCTTCCAGTCACTGTAATATTCCGCAAGATCTCGATGCGATTTCCAGTCACTGGCTGGATGTACGTTCAGTTCTGACCCACCTGAAATTAGATCAAGTCATCGTCATTGCCTATTCCATGGGTGCAACCACGGCGATGCACGGCATGCATTATGACAGCTTTGCCAGTCAGATTTCTGCTTATTTGCACATTGATCAAACACCTAAAATTCCAGTCGATGATGCCTGGGCCTTTGGCCTTTTTGGTCCACGTCATCAGGAATTTATCGACATCCTGCAGCAGCTCTCTGCCCTACTTGCGCAATATCAGCAAGTTGAATTGATCCGCGACCTTGACGTTTCTGTCCGTAAACAAATCGCTGCCCTATGGCTAAAGTTTGTTCAGCTACAAAATGAACAAAAATATAGTCTGAAAGCTTTCGAATTCATTTTGAATCAACCACGCCTGCAACGTCTGTTATTGCCTTCCAGCCGGGTGGATTATATGGCGTGGTATATCAACAATTATTTATATCATCGTGAAGATTACCGCGAAGCTTTAGCCCAGCTCAGCTGTCCGGTGACCTTCTTTAGCGGCGTACAATCCAAGTTGTATCCTTTTAAAGGTCAGCGCCTGATTGCAGAAAGCCTGCCTCAGGCCAAACAGGTACTTTTCAGCAAATCCGGCCATACACCTTTACTGACTGAACCGCTAAAATTTGCCCGAGAACTTGGCATCTTCTTAAAAGAAAATTCATAATCTAACGCCTCAGCTGCCTAAAGATTCAGGAGACAGAATAATGAAAAAGCTGGTGGTCTTTTCCGGTGCAGGCATGAGCGCCGAAAGTGGCATTAATACTTTTCGCGACAGTGATGGACTTTGGGAACACTACCGGATTGAAGAGGTTGCTACACCTGAAGCTTGGGCCAAAAATCCGCAACTGGTGCAACGCTTTTATAATGCACGTCGTAAAAATATTCTGGAAGCACATCCGAATGCTGCCCATCAAGTGATTGCGGATCTTGAAGATAAGTTTGATGTGCATGTAATCACCCAGAATATTGACGACTTGCATGAACGTGCCGGCAGCTCCAAGGTGATCCATTTACATGGCAATATTCGTCTGGCCAAAACCTCAGGCCCCGATGCACAAAGCACGACCGAGTTTTATCCAATTGAGGGCACCGAATTAGATTTAAATCAACACTTTTGTAAGGCAGGCTATCCGTTACGTCCGCATGTGGTCTGGTTTGGCGAAGCCGTACCCGCGTATGAAGAAGCTCAAGACTGTGTACAGGATGCAGATATTTTCGTGGTAATTGGCACCAGCTTGCAGGTTTATCCAGTTGCCGGGTTAATTCATGAGATTCCTGCGAACTGTCAAGCCTATTACATCGACCCGAAAGCCGAGCAGCAGCATTTGCCTGCACAATTTTACAAGATCGCCCAGAGTGCGACCGATGGCATGCAAACACTGCTAGGTTTACTTAAATCCGCGAATTAAAATCTTTATGCACTACATTCTCTGATTGACAGCATGCAACAATCAATTTTTAATCAGCTTATCGTTGCAAGAATGGAATTAAACCATGCTGTCTGATCTGGATGACTTTTACTGTTTCGCTCAGGTGGTGGAACATGGCGGTTTTAGTGCTGCCGAACGCGCAACCGATATTCCCAAATCCAAACTTAGCCGCCGGGTGTTTAATCTGGAAGAGCGCCTGGGTGTACGTCTGATTCAGCGCAGTTCGCGTCATTTTGCCGTCACCGATATCGGCATGAATATTTACCGGCATGCCCAAGTTATGCTGAATGCTGCACAGGCGGCGCATGATCTGGTGGACCATCTGAGTACCGAACCGCGTGGAACCATTAAAGTCAGTTTGCCAGTGTCTATTGCCCAGAATGAACTGGCAAAAATTCTGCCGGATTTTTTGAAAAAATATCCTGAAATTAAAGTCCAGATGATGATCACCAATCGACGGGTCGATATTATCAATGAAGGCTTTGATCTGGCCTTACGTGTCCGTTCCAGCCTGGATGATGACCCAAATCTGGTGATTCGCCAGTTTGAAAAAATTGAGCAGCACTTATTCGCAAGTCAAGGTTACTTAAATGAATTTGGTGAACTGAAAACCCCTGAGCAACTGGCTGAGCATAAAATCCTGAGTATGGCTGAAGACCATACCGAACAGTTTCTGACCTTACAAAATGAACAGCAGGAACAGAAAAAAATCCGTGTCAGTCCAACGGTCATGGGGTCTGATTTAAATATGCTGGCACAACTGGCCGCGTCAGGCTCAGGCATCACTTTGTTACCTGATAACGTGGTCGAGCAGTATGTAGCAAGTAGCGAACTGGTTCGGGTACTTCCTGACTGGAAAGCACCACATGGTATTTTCCATGTGGTTTATCCTTCACGTCGCGGCTTATTGCCCGCAGTACGGGTCTTTATTGATTATCTGGTTGCTGAATTAAATCAGCGCTAAGTAATACGCTTTTGAGAAAAATGGACAAAAAAATAGCTCATTCTTGGGGAAAAATGAGCTAGAGAAACTTTCACTACAGCATAGTAAGCGAAAAAAAGGGAACCTATGTATCTGACTCTTAGTTTAATCAGATATAAAATCCTAAACCACTGTTTAATGTAGTGTTTTGTATTTTTTCGTCAACAAGCACAAGTGAGTTGTAATTTATGTAAGTGGATTAGCTTAATAAAGATCATTCAATCAATATTTTAAATCTCCGGATACTCACCTGTACCTTCAGGCCAAGGAGACAACACTTCAAATCCGGTTTCGGTGACATAGACCATATGTTCCCATTGGGCAGACCAGGATTTATCCGTGGTGACCACAGTCCAGCCATCTTTCAGCTCTTTGACGCGGGCTTTGCCCATATTCACCATTGGCTCAATAGTAAACACCATGCCCGGAACCAGTTTAATGCCCTGACCCGGCTGACCATAATGCAGAATGTTTGGCTGTTCGTGATAGACCTTGCCGATGCCATGACCGCAATATTCGCGCACGATGGAATAGCCTTCACGCTGTGCGACCGTTTGAATCGCATAGCCGATATCGCCCAGGGTCGCGCCCGGCTTCACCGCATGAATCCCGGCCACCATGGCTTCATAGGTGGTATTGACCAGTCGCTTGGCTTCTGCAGAAGGAGTTCCAACATAGTACATCCGGCTGGTATCACCAAAATAACCGTCTTTAATAATGGCAACATCAATATTGATAATATCGCCATCCTGAAGAACAACTTTCGATGATGGAATGCCGTGACAAACCACTTCATTCGGTGAAATACAGGTGGTTTTGGTATAGCCATAATAGCCAATATTGGCTGGCGTCACTTTTAATGTATTTACAATAAAATCATGACAGAGATCATCCAGATATTCAGTCGTGACACCTGGCTTGACATGCTCCCCGATCATCGCTAAAACCTCTGCAGCCAAACGCCCAGATATCCGCAGTTTTTCAACATCTTGCTCAGTTTTAAGACTAATCGCTGGAGCTCGCATATACCTATCCTCACTATGAATCCCTGAATTATAATCCCTTTTTTGCGAAATATGTCGCAGTTGTTGAGTTTCAGCACAGCAATTTTCCTTGAAATAGGAATTTTCACTGCTGCTTATTTATACAAACAATAACTGACATATTTTGATATCAAGTGTAGATATCTTTTGAGCTTATAAGGAAAAATATATTTTTCAGCGAATTATCAAACATATATTTCTACCAAGATTTGAATGACCGGTTATGTGATCCGCAAACTCACTAGAATCAAGGCTTCCAGCCTTAAAATAAACTCCAAAAAATTGGACATATACACTAAAATCGCTTTCTTTTGTTCTATTGATCTCCCTTTATGACAAGTCTGCGTACCCGGGATATTGTCGCCCTAGGTTTTATGACCTTTGCACTATTTATTGGTGCGGGCAACATTATCTTCCCACCGATTGTGGCTCAACAAGCCGGTGAACACGTATGGCTCGCTGCTTTAGGTTTCCTTATTACAGCAGTCGGCTTACCCGTGATTACCATTATTGCGTTGTCTCGCGTTGAAGGCTCCATTCAGGCACTAAGCTCGCCTCTGGGCAAAGCAGCCAGTATTTTGCTGACTGTAATCTGTTACTTAGCTGTTGGCCCTTTATTTGCGACGCCACGTACCGCAACCGTTTCTTATGAAATCGGTTTTTCATCTTACTTTGGCAATGAATCTGGCAGTCTGCTCATTTACAGCATCATCTATTTTGCTGTGGTGACCATCGTGTCCTTATATCCAAACAAGATTCTGGATACTGTCGGCTATTTCCTGTCGCCACTTAAAATTATTTCTTTGATAATTTTGGGTGTAGCAGCCGTGATGATTCCTGCCAGTAATCCGCCTACAGCGATCGATAATTACGTTACCAGTCCAGTGACTGAAGGCATCGTGAATGGTTATTTAACCATGGATACTTTAGGCGCTTTAGTTTTCGGTATTGTGATTGTCAAAGCCATTACTTCACGTGGCGTAACCGATAAAAAACTGATTACCAAATATGCGGTCAATGCCGGCATTATCTCTGGTATTGGTTTAACTCTGGTGTATTTAAGTCTGTTTAAACTTGGACTGGGTAGCCATGAGATTGCCCCAAATGCAGCCAATGGTGCCATTATCCTGCATGCATATGTACAACATGCTTTTGGCGATATGGGTGCTTACTTCCTGTCTGGCATGATTTTTATTGCCTGTATGGTGACTGCAATTGGTCTGACCTGTGCCTGCGCTGAGTATTTCTCCAGCTTGACCAAGATTCCGTACAAGATTTTTGTATTTGTTCTGGTGGGCTTCTCACTGGTGATTTCAAATCTGGGTTTAACCAAACTGATCGCTGTTTCGGTTCCAGTCTTAAGTGCGATTTATCCGCCTGCCATTAGCGTCATTATGCTGAGCTTCTGTGCAAACTTCTTCAAGAAACCATCTCATGTGATTGCGCCAGTGACCCTGGTGGCCTTGATCTTTGGTATTTTTGATGGATTAAAAGTCGCCGGTTTTGAATTGCCTGCATTACTGCAAAATTTACCTCTATCAGATCAGAATCTGGCCTGGTTTATCCCGTCCATGATTGTATTGCTGATTACAGCTGTGATTGACCGTATTAGAAACTAAAACTTCTAGGATGTCTGAAAAATCGTATTTTTACCCAAAATCCGGTTTGAGCGTGATCAATAATTGTCAGGTTTTACCCAAACGGACATTTATTGTTTCTTAATAATGACATCAAATCACCGCTGTAAATCTGGATACTAAGATTTTCTATAAAATATGATGTATAGAATTGCACTTTAATTATTTTATTTTTTATATAAATATAAACAAAACTTTAGTTTCCTGATTTTAGATACCTATTGTTGCCAACTTAAACCAAGTCCCCCTCCGAGTCATACGCAAGCTTACAAAGTATTGATTAACACTACATATCTTTGGCGTAGAATTTGCATTTTCTATCTGGTCGCATTGATCAAATGATGACTACATCTTATTTCCAAAATTAGCTGGAGGTGAAATCTGAAAATATAATTCTTGCCTAATCAAGTAATTATGTAGTTATACGACTAAAGATGACCATTTTGACTGTAAAAGCCTGCCACAGCAGTTGCAAAGGTCCAAATTAAACAGTACAACTATATATTCAATTCTGACTGATTAAATCTGCTTTAATCTTCAATAACATAAATAAATGGGAGGGATGGAGATGTTATCATTACATTTCAACAAGCAAGTCTTCATTGACGCTCTTAAAGCCAACAACACCAATCTGGTGACATTTATATGCACCACTTTTGCACTCATGCTGACTTTAACCGTCCATTGCTTAATTCAAGGTAATTTAAAACTTGAATACTTCGGCTATGCACTGATTGTCTCAGCTGCGTTTTTCCTATGGGCTGCCATAGACCAGAAATACCGATAA
>SPVA01000117.1 GCA_013530545.1 Acinetobacter lwoffii | reverse complement strand
TTAGAAGAAGTTGTAATTTCTCCAAAAAGCTTGAAAACCATTTTAAAGCCTTCGACTTAACCTTCTTTTACATCAATAATGGCTTCATTTAATGTCAGCATACTTTTTAAAACACCACCAAATCTTTAAAGCAGAAAATCAAAGCACGTTTGAAAAAGATTTCAAAACATAAAGGCAAATTGAAGCAACTGAAGCAAGCGCTTAAAAAACAGAAATAAGCCAACGCGAATCAATAGCCTGTCACTTAAAACAGTTCATTCTAGACCGACTGTTTTAAGCGACACAAAAAGACCGAACATCAATGTTCGGTCTTTTTGCTTGCAACAGGTTGTGTCCGGTCATCGCTGAATTTTATTTTTTATCGACCAGGCTGAAGAACCAGTTGAGGAACAGGGCTGCAAAAGTTGCGGTACCAATACCACCCAGATTGAAGCTGCCGAAAGTCAGGGCAAAATCACCCGTCCCTAAAATAATGGTCACCGCAGCCACCATCAGGTTCTTGTTCTGCGAGAAATCGACCTTGTTTTCAATCCAGATTTTGGCACCGGCAATGGTAATCAGACCAAACACCACAATCGAAGCACCGGTCAGAATCGCCGTTGGAATGGTATGAATCACTGCACCAAACTTTGGCGATAAACCGAGGAAGATGGCAAAGACACCGGCGATGGCAAAGATGATGGTTGAATACACACGGGTTACGGCCATGACCCCAATGTTTTCACCATAGGTGGTCATCCCCGGCGCACCGACACCACCAGCCAGGGTCGTCGCAACACCATCGGCAACAAAGGCTTTACCAATATGCGGATCCAGATTTTCTCCGGTCATCGCGCTGACCGCTTTAATATGGCCCAGATTTTCTGCCACCAGAATCAAGGCAACCGGTGCAATGATCAGCATGGCGTTTAATTCAAAGGTTGGCGCGTGGAAGGTTGGTAAACCGAACCAGGCCGCTTGCTGAATCGGCTGGAAGTTGATCGCAGTGCCATAACCCATGACATTACTGAGTACAAAGTAGATCAGATAAGCCAATAACAGGCCGACCAATAACAGCAGGCGCTGTAATAAGCCACGGGTGAATACGGCAATTGAACCCATGCACAGCACAGTGACCAGGGACATCCACATATTGAAGGTATTGCCCATCACGCTTTTCACTGTGACTGGAGCAAGGTTCAGCCCAATGATCATCACCACGGCACCGGTCACCACCGGTGGCATCAGCTTTTCAATCCAGCGGGTGCCCGTCGCCAATGCCACATGCGATAATCCCGCCTGCTGCAACGCCAATATTTGGATTCAGTCCGCCACCACCCGCATAACCTGTTGCTGCGATGACCACACCAATAAAGGCAAAGCTTGAACCTAGATAACTTGGAACCCGGCCACCGGTGATTAAAAAGAACAGAATAGTACAGATCCCTGACATTAAAATCGCCAGGTTAGGATCAAAGCCCATTAAAAAAGGTGCCAGTACAGTCGCGCCAAACATGGCAAAGGCATGCTGTACACCCAAAACTACCGTTTGTGCGGGTGGCAAATACTCTGCGGTACCTACTGGTCGTGCATCGATACTGCCCTCATACGGGCGCCATTTGGGAAACCAACTGGACATAAAATGAGCACTCAAAAGATAAATTGTGCACATCATACTCCGGTTTTTTGGAAGTTTTAATCACTCCTTTCAACTTTTTGTTCAAGTTAATTCATTGACTTTTATTTATTTTTTATCAATTGGTAAATGTTTTTAATATAAAAGTAGCGTTAAATCAGTGGATTAATCATATAGCTATGCTTAAAATTCACTCATAAAGATTTGTTATTTTAGTTATAAAAAATACGATGCAGTGAGTGGTTTTGGCCAATTCATGTACAAAAAAAGCACATCACCAGGATGTGCTTTGAATGCGAGGGCGAAAAATCAGCCGGTATTACGTAAACCGGCTGCAATGCCGGCAATGCTGACCATTAAGGCATGATCGACCGGGGTATTTTCAGCCTGCTGCTGTTCCAGATATAAACGGCGACGTTTCATCAGTTCAGCTTGCAGCAAGTGCAGCGGTAACAAATAGGGTTTACGTACTTTCATCGACTGATCCAGTACACCGTTACTGCTCAGGAGTTTCGATTCGCCTTTTAAGCTCAACAGGGTTTGTACAGCATCCTGCAAACGCTGACGCAGTTCTGTTCCCAGAACTTTAAGATCTTCATCCTGGGTCAGATGCGATTCGTAATAGAGCGCCACATGCGCGTCGGCTTTGGACAATACCATTTCCAGCATATCAATCAAGGTCTGGAAATAAGGCCACTCGGCCAGCATTTCATCGAGTACATTACGTTGTCCCTGATCCAGGACCTCATTCAGTGCGGCACCGGTACCGAGCCAGGCTGGCAACATCAGGCGAATCTGGGTCCAGGCAAATACCCAGGGAATGGCACGCAAGGATTCAATCCCGCCACTCACCTTACGTTTGGCCGGCCGTGAACCCAGCGGCAGCATCTGCAGTTCAAGCTCCGGGGTAACAGTACGCAGGTATTTTACAAAATACGGATTTTCCCGTACGGTCTGGCGATAGACCTGAACAGACAGTTCGGTCATTTGATGCATCAGGTCGCGCCATTCCTGTTTTGGTTCGGGTGGCGGCAGTAGCGTCGCTTCTAAAGTCGCAGCGGTATAAATTTCCAGATTCTGCAGCGCAATTTCTTCCAACCCGAATTTAAAGCGGATCATTTCGCCCTGTTCAGTCACCCGGATCGCACCGGAAATAGAACCTGGTGGGGCGCACCACCACGGCTGATCGAACCGCCACGACCATGAAACAGGGTCAATTGCACGCCATGTTGCTGGGCAACTGCGGTCAGTTCTTCCTGGGCACGATACTGAGCCCAGTTGGCCGACATAAAACCGGCATCCTTGGCAGAATCCGAATAGCCAATCATGACCTCATGTTTGCCCTGAATATGCTGTTTGTACCAGTGCATATTGAACAGGGTCGACATGGTTGCGGCTGCACCATCCAGATCTTTCAAGGTTTCAAACAGGGGAACCACCCGTAAGGCGTGCTCGATGCCGGCTTCTTTTTGTAAAAGCAGTACCGCCAAGACATCACTTGGATATTCTGCCATGGAAATAATATAGGCACCCAGAGACTCGCTCGGCTGTTCGGCCAGTGTGCGCATGGTGGCAAAGACTTCCTGTACATCCGGATGTTCAATCAGGCTGCCGGCCGGTTCATTCAGATGTTTCGGCAGTAACGGACGCTTGCTTTGCAATTCCTGCAGTAAAAAGTTTTGACGGGCCTGTTCGGTCCAGGTTTCAAAATTCCCCAGTCCCAAATATTCAGTAATGGCTGAAATCGCCTGACGGTGACGGCCGGATTCCTGGCGGATATCCAGTTTTAGCAGTTCGATCCCAAAGCTGTTGACCCGGTAAATAAAGTCCAGCAGGCTGCCATTGGCAATTTCGGCCAGATTGCAGTCCATCAGTGAACGGTAGCAGGTCAGGAGCGGTTGTAAAAGTTCGTCTTTACTTTTAATCACCAGACTGTCATCGGCATCATTGCCTTTTAATTTTTCTGCCAGCCAGTGCCGCGTGGCTTTCAGGCGGGTACGGGTGTCACGTAGATATTCACGATAGGGTTCAGGATGGGGCTGGCCCAAGGCTGCGGAAATTTCCGGACTGCATTGCTGAATGGATAGTTCCCAGCGCAGGTTTTCAATATCGCGTACATAGAGATCGGCTGCTTTCCAGCGTGACAGCCATAGTACTTCCTGAGTGACGGTGTGGGTGACATTCGGGTTGCCATCGCGGTCACCACCCATCCAGGAGGCAAAACGTACTGGTGCGACATCTAAGGGAAGGTTCTGGCCACATTGCGCCTGAACCATGCCATTTAGTTCGCGGATAAATTTTGGTACTGCATTCCACAGGGTCTGTTCAATGGTGGTAAAGCCCCATTTCGCTTCATCAATTGGAGTCGGGCGATGCTGACGGATTTCATCGGTTTGCCAAGCAGAACTGATTAGCTGTTTCAGATCGGCCAGGACTGCCTGACGTTCACGTGGAGTCAGTTTCTGCTGGTCGAACTTGGACAGGGCATTATTGATGCCATCATATTTTTGAATCAGGGTACGGCGGCTGACTTCTGTGGGATGCGCGGTCAGGACCAGTTCAATTTTTAATTCACAGATTTGCTGATACAGCGTGTCAGCAGAAATTTCCTGCTGTTTAAATTTTTCAAATAAAGGCACCAGAGGATTTGGAGATTCTGCAGTGTCATCAAACTCGCTCTGACGGCGACGACGCACCACATGATATTGTTCGGCAATATTGGCAAAGTTTAAAAAGTGGGTAAAAGCACGGGTCAGTGGCAGGATTTCTGCATCTTCCAGACTCAAAAACAGTTGTTCCAGTTGTTTTTCTGCTTCGACCTGTCCATCGCGAGCGCCTTTGGACAGGGCACGGATCTGCTCGATCTGATTAAACAAATCCTGCCCGGCATGTAATTTTAAGGTTTCCCCAAGCAAATTACCCAGTAAGCGTACGTCTTCGCGTAGTGGTGCATCAATCTGTTGAATCATTTTTTATTCCCTCACATGCATGCTTTGACTATACCGCGACTGCATGACAATCCAAGTCCCCTAGAGACAAAAGTTGCAGAGCATTGGCTACTTTTTTAGCAACTTTTAGGCCACATACGGTGATCGGTGATCAGTCCGAAAGAAAGGAGTTAATCCGGCAGGGCATATTTCAGCATAAACAGTTCAATGGCCTCGCTAATAATCTGTTGCTGTTCTGCGCTTGAAGGGGGAGGGCTGAGACCCAACAGGATTTTCTGATGACGGGTTCCGGTCAGCAGGGACACGATCAGCTCGGTCTGTTTTTCTGGAAGATCGACCCGAATAAAGCGGTATTGCTGGGCCAGAGCAAAGAAATCATTCCAGACTGCATCCAGTTTGTTATGCGAGGCCTGATAAAACTGTTCTGCCAGAGGACTTTGCTGCGAGGCCAGTTCCATCAGTAGCAGGTCCAGCTTGATCGCTTCTGGTAAATGAATAATATTTAAAGCGCGCTGACAGGCCTGATAAAACTCCTGCGCAAAGTCACTGCTCGGCTGCAAGAGTTGAGGATGTTCATGCAGAATGGCTTCACAGGTATCCTCAATCGCACAGCTAAACAGGGTCGCCTTATCCTGAAAATGGTTATACACCGTCAGCTTGGTCACACCTGCCTCACGTGCAATCTGGTTCATGCTGGAGGCATGATAGCAATGCGCTAAAAACAGCGCTTTGGCCACGCTGAGTATGCGCTGACGCTTTTCCAGATCCTTGGGTCGTCCTACAGGTATTTGCACAATTTCTTCCAAAAAAAGTCAACACGGTCATTGCTTTGAAGCTTGAGTTGTAATTAGTGTACCGGGTGGTATATTAATTAAAAAACAATCAATTCAATATATCAGCATAGTTTGCCCTAAAAAAGACGATCAGATAAGAGCGAATAAGATGAGCAGGATTTACAGCGTATTGGCTAGCATGGTGGTGCTTTGCAGCGTGACCTTAAGCGGGTGCAGCAAAGATACTGCTGCAGCAGAACAGGAAGTTCCCTTTGTCATGGTGGCCACACCCACCTCTTCACGGCATGAATTAAAAAGTTATGCTGGTGATGTGCAGGCGCGCCAGCAAACGGCGCTGGCATTTCGGGTGGCTGGACAGGTGACCCAGCGCTTCGCCGATGTGGGTGACCAGGTCAAAGTCGGGCAAGTCCTGGCAACTCTGGATGTCAAAGATGCCCAGCTGCAGCTGAATGCAGCACGTGCCCAGCTGGAAAGCGCGCAGTCTGCCACTAAGATTGCTCAGGATGAATTACAACGTTTCAAGCAGTTATTGCCATCCAATGCCGTGAGCCGCTCACAATATGATGCGATCGAAAATCAGTACAAGACCGCCATGTCAAATCTGAAGCAGGCACAATCCAACTATGATACCGCTAAAAACCAGACTGCTTATAACCAGCTGATTGCCACCAGAAACGGCGTGATCACGGCACGCAATATTGAAACAGGACAGGTGGTCGCTGCCGGGCAGGCGGCGTATGAACTGGCGATTGCCGGCGAACGTGAAGTGGTGATTGGCGTACCGGAACAGGCAATTGCTGAAATCAGGGTGGGGCAAGCGGCCCTAGTCACCTTATGGTCCAAACCTGAAGAAAAATTTGCCGCCATTGTCCGCGAGATTTCACCGGCAGCGGACCAGTCGCGTACCTTCAGGGTTAAAGTTTCCTTACGTGAAGGCAATGGCCAGATCCAGCTGGGGCAAAGTGCCCGGGTGTTTTTTCAGCACAGCCGCGACAATATGCTCAGTGTGCCGCTATCCAGTGTCTCGGCAACGGATCAGCAGGCTTATGTCATGGTGGTCCAGCCCGATCATACCTTACGTAAAGTCCCGGTCCAGCTCGGTGCCTATGGCCGGGACAGTGTTCCTGTACTCAGTGGGCTCAAGCCGGAAGACTATGTGGTGATTGGTGGCGTACATCTGCTGCGTAACCAGCAAAAAATCAATCCGATTGATCGTGAAAACCGTCGTGTGACCATTCAGGCAGGGAGTTAAGCATGAACTTTAACCTGTCGGAATGGGCTTTAAAAAATAAAGGTCTGGTGCTGTATTTCATGATCCTGCTCGGTCTGATCGGCATCGTCTCTTATTCCAAACTGTCACAAAGTGAAGATCCACCTTTTACCTTTAAAGTCATGGTGATCCAGACTTACTGGCCCGGTGCCAGTGCCAAAGAAATCTCCCTGCAGGTCACTGACCGGATTGAAAAGGAACTGATGACCACGGGACAGTATGACCGTATCATGGCCTATTCGCGTCCGGGCGAATCCATGGTGACTTTTGTTGCCAAGGATTCCCTGGCTTCGAAAGATGTCGCTGATGTCTGGTATAACGTGCGCAAGAAGGTGGGCGATATCCGGCATGAATTGCCACAAGGGGTACAAGGGCCGTTCTTTAATGATGAATTTGGCGACACCTTTGGCAATATTTATGTGCTCAAGGGTAAAGATTTTGACTATGCGACCCTCAAGGAATACGCCGACCGCTTACAGCTGCAACTGCAACGGGTCAAAGATGTTGCCAAAGTTGAGCTGATTGGCCTGCAAGACCAGAAAATCTGGATTGAGATTTCCAATACCAAGGCCATTCAGCTGGGCGTTCCAGTCATGGCGATTCAGCAAGCCTTGCAGCAGCAAAATGCCACAACCCAGTCCGGTTTTTTTGAAACCGGTTCAGACCGGATTCAGGTGCGGGTCAGTGGTGCATTAAACAGTGTTGAAGAATTAAGACAGATGCCGCTGCTGGTCAATGGCAAAACCATTCAGCTGGGAGATGTAGCAGAAGTCTATCGTGGCTTTAGTGATCCGGCACAGCCCCGGATGCGCTTTATGGGCGAAAACGGCATTGGTATTGCTGTATCGATGGGCAAGGGTGGGGACATCATTGCCTTGGGTAAAAATCTGGAACAGGAATTCGCCCGCCTGCAAAAAGCCCTGCCACTCGGCATGGAGCTGCAAAAAGTCTCCGACCAGCCGGTAGCAGTTAAACGCAGTATTAACGAATTTATGAAAGTGCTGGCAGAAGCGGTGATTATCGTATTGCTGGTCAGTTTTTTCTCGCTCGGTTTCCGGACTGGTCTGGTGGTGGCTTTCTCGATTCCGCTGGTGCTGGCCATGACCTTTGCCGGTATGCAGCTGTTTGATGTCGGACTGCATAAAATTTCCTTGGGGGCGCTGATTCTGGCCCTCGGTCTGCTAGTCGATGATGCCATTATCGCGATTGAAATGATGGCGATTAAGATGGAGCAGGGGTATAGCCGTTTACAGGCAGCCGGGCATGCCTGGCGCACCACGGCTTTTCCAATGCTGACCGGGACCCTGATTACCGCTGCCGGTTTCCTGCCGATCGCCACTGCAGCATCGAGTACCGGGGAATATACCCGTTCGATTTTCCAGGTGGTGACCATTGCATTGCTGGTGTCCTGGATTGCCGCGGTACTGTTTGTGCCATATTTAGGCGATAAACTTCTGCCGGATTTCAACAAGGATTTAATTCAGAAAGCGCCGTGGTATCAGCGTCTCTGGGCACGTCTACGCAAACAGCCAGAACCTCAGCCGATTGTGCATCATGCCGGAGAACATTATGACCCTTATCAAACCCGGTTTTATCAGGGCTTTCGCCGTTGGGTCGATGCCTGTGTGACCTATCGTAAAACTGTCATTGTTGCCACGGTCGGAATTTTTATTCTGTCTATTTTAATGTTTAAGCTGGTGCCGCAGCAGTTTTTCCCACCCTCGAACCGGGCTGAAATTCTGGTGGATCTCAAACTTGAAGAAGGTGCTTCACTGAAGGCCACTGAAGCTGCAGTAAAAAAAGTAGAAGCCTTTTTATCGAAACAAGAGGGCATTGATAACTATGTGGCTTATGTCGGGATGGGTTCTCCACGTTTCTATTTACCGCTCGATCAGCAGTTGCCGCAAACCAGTTTTGCCCAGTTTGTGGTGCTGGCATCCTCTTTAGAGGATCGAAATGAAATCCGTAAATCCTTAAGTGACCAGATTCGAAAGTTATTGCCAGAAGTGCGTACCAGGGTGTCCTTGCTGGAAAATGGCCCACCTGTGGGTTATCCACTACAATTCCGGGTGTCGGGTGAAGACTTAGGATTAGTCCGTGAATGGGCGCAGAAAGTTGCAGCCACCGTGGGAGAAAATCCGAATACCACCAATGTACATCTGGACTGGGGCGAGCCGAGCAAAGTCATCAAATTGCAGATTGATCAGGATCGTGCCCGTCAGTTGGGGGTGAGCAGCAGTGAACTGGCCAATGTACTCAACAGCTCGATTTTGGGGGCCGGCATTGATCAGTATCGTGAAAAACGTGAACTGATCGAGATCCGTTTGCGTGGTGCTCAGGCTGAACGCGTTGATGTCGCTTCTTTAAGCAGTCTGGCGATACCGACGTCACGTGGTCCCTCGGTACCTTTGGCGCAGCTGGCCAAAATAGAATACAGCTTTGAGGAAGGTCTGATCTGGCATCGGAATCGTTTACCGACCATTACCGTGCGTGCCGACATTCGCAGCAAGTTACAGCCCGCTACTGTGGTTAATGAACTCAAAGAGCCACTAGAAAAAATCCGGGCAGAGCTGCCGAATGGCTATCTGCTGCAAGTGGGCGGTACAGTTGAAGAATCGGCTCGCGGGCAGAACTCGGTTAATGCCGGCATGCCTTTATTTCTCGCAGTGGTCATGACCCTGCTGATGATTCAGCTCAAAAGCATCTCACGTGCCTTTATTGTGTTCCTGACCGCACCTTTGGGCATTATCGGAGTGGTGTTATTCCTGTTAATTTTCAATAAACCTTTCGGTTTTGTTGCGATGCTCGGGACGATTGCATTATCCGGAATGATCATGCGCAATTCACTGATTTTGATTGACCAGATTGAGCAGGATATTCAGGCAGGAGAGTCGCAGTGGGATGCCATCATCAATGCCACAGTACGCCGTTGTCGTCCGATCGTCTTGACCGCACTGGCTGCAGTTCTGGCCATGATTCCCTTGTCTCGCAGTATTTTCTTCGGGCCGATGGCAGTGGCGATTATGGGCGGTTTGATTGTAGCAACACTATTAACCCTATTTTTCCTGCCTGCCTTATATGCACAGTGGTTTAAAGTGAAAAAAAGTTTAAATTCTGTTTAAATTTGTCATAATTTCAGGTGCGAAATTTGGAAATTTTCAATATAGTAGCACCTGAGATTTTTATAATTTAAAAAAATAAGTAATTGCTGCATTGGCCGAGCTGCCAATACGGTAACGAGGTTGAACCGAACATGACTCAAGATACATTAACCAAGATGCGACGTTCCGTAGCGATGGCTTATGTCTTCATGTTTTTGGCCTTATTTACCCTGTTTAGTGGACTATTGGCTTACTGGTTCGCACGTAAAGTCACTCAAGTTGATTATGCTGAAGTCTGGTTACAGGCACAGGCGCTGTGGATCATGCGTAATATCGTGATTTATACCATTTTGGCGATCTTTGCTGCACTGTGGTTTATTCCCCTGTTTTTCTTTGCCTGGGACAGCCAGTTATGGGTCAAAGCCTGTGTGGTGACCGGAGTGATTTTCAGCTTTATTGCTTTTATTTTCCTGATCAATGCCTGGTTTAAAGGCATCCATAAATTCTCTCAAAACAAAGCTGTGTTCTAAAGCGTATAATTTTTTTCATATTTCCCCTTGTAAAACTCGGTTTGACCCCAATTTCAGACCTCAGTTGAATATTAAACAAAATTCCGTGAGGAGCATCGCTAGACATGGCTAAACGTGATTATTATGAGGTTTTGGGCGTCGCTAAAACCGCTAGTGATGATGAAATCAAAAAAGCCTACCGTAAGTTGGCGATGAAATATCATCCAGACCGTAACCCGGACAATGCTGAAGCTGAAGAGAAATTCAAAGAAGCAGCAGAGGCCTATGAAGTGCTCTCTGATGGTGAAAAGCGCAGCATGTACGACCGTATGGGCCATCAGGCCTTTGAAGGTGGTATGGGCGGCGGCGGCGGCTTCGGCGGTGGTTTCAGCGCAGAAGACATTTTCAGCCAGTTCGGTGATATTTTCGGTGGTGCTTTTGGTGGCGGCGGTGGTCGTGGCCAGCAACGCGCGCGCCGTGGTTCTGACTTACGCTATGTGATGGAACTGACCCTGGAAGAAGCGGTCAAAGGCGTCAAGAAAACCATTACCTTTACTGCACCGGCACCGTGTGATGCCTGTGATGGTAAGGGTTCAAAAAATCCAAATGATGTGGAAACCTGCCGTACCTGTCATGGTGCCGGTCAAGTGCGTATGCAGCAAGGTTTCTTCTCGGTGCAGCAAACTTGTAGTACCTGTCGCGGTCAGGGCAAGATCATCAAGAACCCATGTAATAAATGTCATGGTTCAGGTGTGTCGGATCGTCAGCAAACGCTGGAAGTTACTATTCCTGCGGGTGTGGATAATGGCGACCGCGTACGCTTGACCGGTAAAGGTGAAGCGATTCGTGATGGTCAGTCAGGTGATTTGTACGTCGAAGTGGTGGTGCGTGAGCACGAAATCTTCCAGCGTGATGGTGCTGACCTGTATATGGATGTGCCGGTTTCAATCGCCGATGCAGCCTTAGGTAAGGAGGTTCAGATTCCGACTCTAGACGGTCGAGTAAGCCTGAAAATTCCTGAAGGGACGCAAACGGGTAAACTGTTCCGCTTACGTGGCAAAGGTGTTAAACCGGTACGTACCAGCATGCAAGGTGATTTGCTGTGCCGTATTGTAGTGGAAACACCAGTTAATTTAAGTGCACGTCAACGTGAACTGTTGAAAGAGCTGCAAGAAACTATGGATGGTGAAGACAGTAAATCATCACCAAAGAAAAAATCATTCTTTGATCGTTTGTTTGATTAATTGAGTGAAAGTAAAAAAGGACGCTGAGGCGCACTGCTGTCCCATAGTTTGATTTAAATAAAAAACCTGAGTCCAAATCGTTAAAATATGAGTGCAAACAAACACTTTAACGACCAGGATTCAGGTTTTGTCACATCAGAATACCGTATTTCATCAGCTTATTAAACCCGTCGTGCGACAGGATTTTGAGCAACTTGCTAAAGTACACCATGTTGGACAGAAATTTAGAGCGGCTTCAAGATGGGATCAGTTTATTGCCATCTTGATGTCTCAACTTTCCTGCAGGCAAAGTCTGAGAGATATTCAATCCAATCTGGAGTGCCAACAGGACAAACTGAGTCATTTCGGAGCAAAGTCTATTCCCCGAAGTACACTGGCACGAATCAATGAGCAGCAGCCTGCTGCCTTGTATCAACAGCTCTTTTACAAGTTGCTTAAATACTATGAACACTCAAAAGTAGCCCATAAATTTCGCTTTAAGAATCCATTATATTCCCTGGATGCCAGTCATATTGACCTGTCGCTTTCCTTATATGAATGGGCCAAAGTTCACGACTCAAAAGCCAGCATGAAACTCAGCATAGGATTGAATCACAGCAATGATATTCCTGAGTTTATTGCAGTTGAAAATGGTAAAGAAAATGACATGTTACAAGGCCGAAAATTCCAGTTTCCCGCTGGCAGCATTGTGGTCTTTGATAAAGGCTATGTCGATTATCAATGGTATGCGAATCTAAGCGCTCAAAACGTTAGCTTTGTGACACGTTTTAGACCTAAATCGGTGTATCAGGTGATCCAGCAACATCCCGTGCTTGAATCCAAAGGCATTCTAAAAGATGAAACCATTCAGCTAAATAGCGCACATGCCCTAAAAAGAAAAGCCCCCGTATTAAGAAGAATTGAATATAGAGATCAGCAAAGTGGCAAGCACTTTAGCTTTCTCAGCAATAACTTTCAT
>SPVA01000121.1 GCA_013530545.1 Acinetobacter lwoffii | reverse complement strand
CTGTGTCGTAAAGCTTTGACCAGTCTGGAAATCTGGGCGCGGACGACCATGGAAAATGGCAACAGCCTGCAACAAAAACAGGCGGATTATGAGCGGGATAAACTGCAATGTCAGAATGCGATTGATAATCCTGAATTGGGAAATACTGATCCCAAACAAAAAGGTACCGCGATTGCTAATATGCAATAAACCTTTAGCCATTTAGTTATAAGCATAAAAGCCAGTCATTCAGACTGGCTTTTTTAGGATGAGACAACAGCAAGACTCTAAAAAGAGGGTATCCACACATGTTCTAATAAAATCACAAATACACCACAGATCAGGAGTGTGCTGCCAATTATGCGTTTAATCAGAATAGGTGTAGACATGGTCGATCTCCTTAAATATTTAAAGCTAAAGCGTGTTCAATGCTTCCAGATAACGACGATTCACTTCTTGCCAGTTCACGACATTGAAAAAAGCCGAGATATATTCCGGACGACGGTTTTGATAGTGCAAATAATAGGCATGTTCCCAGACATCCAGACCTAAAATGGGAATATTGCCATGCATCAGTGGAGAGTCCTGATTGGCGCTGCTTTCTACAATAAGTGTTTGATCTGGCGCAACACTCAGCCAGGCCCAACCGCTACCAAAACGGCTCAGTGCTGCCTGGGTAAAGGTGTCTTTAAATGCCTCGAATCCGCCTAATTCATGTTCAATGGCCTTTGCAATTTCAGCTTCTGGATGGCCGCCACCGTCTGGACTCATGACTGTCCAGAACAGGGAGTGATTGGCATGTCCACCGGCATTATTGATCACGTTCTGTTTTAATTGCTGCGGTACTTCATTGAATTTGCTAATTAAGGCTTCGACCGATAAATCTTCCCATTCGGTTCCTGCGATCCCTGCATTGATATTATTGATATAAGTTTGATGATGCTTGCTATGATGAATTTCCATGGTCTTGCTATCGATATGAGGCTCTAGGGCATCATAGGGATATGGCAGTACAGGCAGGGTATAGCTCATGGTCAGGATTCCTTTGCTAGAATGAAGTCATGTTATTTTTCATTAGATTTAACATACGCCTGAATTTAATATTTTTATATGAGAATAATTATCATTATTGTTAATATGTGTGAATTATGCGTTGCCTGTAAGTTTTCTACGCTCGGTCATCTTATTTCCTAGGTAATAAAAAAGCCCCAGAAGGGGCTTTTTCACACAGCAAATACTTAGACGTTAAAACGGAAATGTAAAACGTCGCCATCCTGAACGATATAGGTTTTACCTTCTAGACGCCATTTACCGGCTTCTTTTGCACCCGCTTCGCCGTTGTACTGCACGAAATCATCATAAGCAATACATTCTGCGCGGATAAAGCCTTTTTCAAAGTCGGTATGAATTACACCAGCGGCTTGCGGTGCAGTTGCACCAACTTTCACAGTCCAGGCACGAACTTCCTGTACACCTGCGGTGAAGTAAGTTTGTAAGCCAAGTAGTGAATAACCTGCACGAATCACCACGTTTAAACCAGGTTCTTCCATGCCCATCGCTTCCAGGAATTCAGCACGGTCTTCATCTTCAAGCAATGAAATTTCCGCTTCAATCTGGTTGCAAAGAGGTACGACAATTGCATTTTCTTCAGCAGCCAATTTTCTCACTGCATCCAAATGCGGGTTATTTTCAAAACCGTCTTCAGCAACGTTGGCAATATACATGGTTGGTTTAAGCGTCATTAAGCCAAAGCCACGTACCAGTTTACGTTCGTCATCATCCAGATCCGCTGCGCGAGCCGGTTTGCCTTCATCGAGTAAAGGCTGGATTTTTTCTAATACTGCTTTAGTAGCAATTGCTTCTTTGTCACCACCTTTGGCAGATTTAGTCAAACGGGTAATCGCTTTCGCCACCGCGTCGAGATCTGCAAGCGCGAGTTCTGTATTAATCGTGGCGATATCATCCAGTGGATCAATACGACCATTCACATGAATGACGTTTTCATCTTCAAAACAACGTACCACGTGAGCGATTGCATCAGTTTCGCGGATGTTGGCCAGGAACTGGTTACCTAAGCCTTCACCTTTAGAAGCACCAGCGACCAGACCTGCGATGTCCACAAATTCCATAGACGTTGGAATCACGCGCTGCGGTTTAACAATTGCTGTCAATTTGTCTAAACGTGGGTCAGGAACAGGCACGATGCCGGTATTTGGTTCAATGGTACAGAACGGGAAGTTTTCTGCAGCAATAGCAGCTTTGGTTAAAGCATTGAAAAGTGTAGATTTGCCAACGTTCGGCAAGCCGACAATACCGCAATTAAAACCCATGAAATAACTCACAAAAGCGTTATATAAAAATTGCCCCCGATTTTACATGAAAGCACGGCTAAAGTCAGGTCATGCACTTGTGGTTTATTGCAATCAAATGCTTCTTATAACTTAAAAGCTCCGCTGAGCTTTCCCGGATTTATTATGAGTCCGCCGAATATAGAGGAATAATCAGCCAGTATTGTACTTTTGGATAAAAATCACATTGTTTTTCTAAAATTGAGTGACTAAAGTATCTGAATAAAACAGCGGCCTATACGCCCTGATCCAATAACGATAAACATGGAGCATGCATGCGAACTTTATACCAGTTTCCTTTATCTCACTTTTGCGAAAAAGCACGTTGGATGCTGGACCATAAAGAGCTGTACTATGTTGCTCACAACCTGATTCCCGGCGTACATCGGGCTTTTGCCCGCCTGAAAACAGGTCAGAATCGTCTGCCTATTTTGCGTGATCAGGATCGATGGATCGCAGATTCCACCCAGATTGCTCTGTATCTGGATGATACTTATCCAGAACATCGTTTACTGCGCGCGGAAGGATATTTTCGAAATAAAGCTTTAGAAATTAATGAAATTACTTTGGAATTGGGTCGTCATGTCCGTCGCTGGATGCTCTCTCAAGCACTGACTTCTGATCATGAATCTCTGGATATTTTAATTGGTGAGCAGGGCTATCTGCGCCAGTTTGAAAAATTTTCTAAACCTTTATTGAAAGCGATGGTGGCCAAGGGGTATGCATTGAATGAGGAAACCGTGGCGGAATCTAAACAACACATCGATGTTGCGGTACAACAGCTCAATCAGATGCTGGTCAGCCAAGGTGGGCATTATTTTGTCGGAAATCGTTTAAGTCTGGCGGATATTGCAGTCTGCTCCATGTTGGCACCGCTTCTGGCGATTCCAGGTACGCCATGGGAAAAAGAAAATTTTGAAACCTTGTCCGAAGAATATCGCGACTATCAGCAGTATTTGAATGAGCTTCCACTGGGTGAATATATTTGCCGTATTTACCGAACCGAACGTAATGCCCGGGTAGACTGGCGTGGTGTATAAGTTTAAATGCCAATCCAAGAATTAAAAAACGCGCATGAAGCGCGTTTTTTTGATGAGATTATGATTAACCCCAAGGATTAGTCTGGTCGATATCAATATTTTTAGTAAAATTATTGAGGAGTGAACCAAAATCAAATCCGGATGAAGAACCGCCACTGCCAATATTCTGAATCGTATCTTTGATGCCAGGCAGGAGAGCAGACAGATCAATATTGGAATCAGTCGCGCCCACACCTTGCATAAGATCACCGAGGTCAGGCAATTCAATCGAAGAGCCACTACCAACCAACTGACCAACACCTTCGGCAATACTGCCTAAGTCAAAGCCGTTTGAAGCAGAGGAAATACCTTCGATCATACCACCCAGATCCAGATCGCTACCGAGATTCAGATTACCCAATAACCCACCTAAGTCTATGCCATTTGAACCATTCGCGATTAGACCGCTCAGTAAGTCAGTGAAGCCACCGACATCAAAACCACCCGTTGCATTTCCGCCTACAAAGCCGCTAATTAAATCGGTAATAGCACCAAGATCAAAATCACTGCCTGCATTACCGCCAATCAGGTTGCCGACCAGTCCTGCGATGGCACCAATATCTACACCACCTAATCCGCCAGAACCACCGATCAGGCCACCGACCAATTCAGCAATTTGTGCGATATCAATCTCGCCATTCCCGCCAATCAGGTTACCGACCAGCCCTGCAATCGCACCAATATCAATATTACTTGAACCGCCGATCAGGCCACCGACCAGTTGAGAAATTTTACCAATATCAATATTGCCCGTACTGCCGCCCAATAAGCCGCCTACCAGTTGAGAAATAGCCTCAAGATCCAGGCTGCTGCTATTGCTCCCCATTAAGCTCTTTAATAAGTTGGTGATCTGGGTAATATTAAAGCTACCGCCATTGGATTGGGTTAAGCTACTGATCAGGCTTTGAATATTTAAACTTGAGGCATTCGAACCAGAAAACTGAGTTAATAAATTGCTGAGATTTGTCGTACTCAGGCTGCTTCCAGAAAGGAGATTATTTAATAATGAGCTGACAGAAGGTTGAGTATTGGATCCGGTGAGATTGCCAATAAGATTGGTGAGGGTACCTGATGTCGTTCCACCGAATAAGCCGCCCAATAAGCTCTTCGTTTGGGTTTCGACGGTTAAAACAGGACTCACTTTTGTTTTTATCAAGCTTAAAAGTTTAGAAGCCATGACCGTTCCTTGAGTAATATTTTTGAAATGCGCTATTTTTGTTTTTAAAGCGCCTTTGTTTTAATCTATTTCTATACACTTGTAAAAGATGGGCGGTTAAGTCGTGTAGGGGCTGAGAGGAATAGCCTATCTGTTGTCGTGTTTACCCAATTTAAATAATTTAAAATAAAGATTTAATTAAAAATACCATTGGTCATATTTTTAATTAATGCGATTAACGGTCATTTAAACCCTCCTGAAAACCGTATTTATAAAATGAAATCCCATTTGGAAAAAAATTTCAGAATATGAAAATTTTGTGAAAAATAAATAAATATTGTATAACAGAGATGGCGCAAAATTTTCTGCATCTATTGATTATTGATATAAGAGTATAAAAATGGAACTGGATCGTTTCGATAAACATATTCTAGAAATATTGACCCATGAAGATGTCAATCTGAATGAACTGTCCGAACGGGTGAATTTATCTGTGAGTTCGGTGCATCGCAGGATCAAACATTTAATCGATCATAATATTATCAGTGGCTTAAAACGTGAAATCAATTACCAGAAATTAGGTTTCAGTCTGCATGTGCTGTTACAGGTATCCTTAAGCAAACATGATAGCGATACTTTTGCCAAATTTCTGGAAGAACTGGAAAGCATTCCCGAAGTAATTAATGCCTTTTTGGTCACCGGTCAGTCGGCAGACTTTATTGTTGAAGTCGTGGCAAGAGATATGGAAAATTATAGTGAAATCCTGCTTAAGCGGATTGGAAAAATTGAGCATGTGGTGGCACTGCATTCCAGCTTTGTGATTAAAGAATATAATGTCTTTAACTGTAGCGGATTACTCAATAAAGTTTAATCAAAGCTAGGTTGGTGGACAGCCACAAAAAAACGCACCCTAAGGTGCGTTTTTTGAATCAGACATATTTAAGCATCAAGTTCTGCTAAAACTGCGTCTGAGAATTCAACGTTGGTATAAACGTTTTGTACATCATCCAGATCTTCAAGCATATCAATCATTTTCATGATTTTTTTCGCTTGATCGATGTCGGTGATTTCTGCTTTGGTTGAAGGACTCATCACCACTTCAGCATTGTCAGATTTTAAACCTGCAGCAGTTAAAGCATCTTGAACATCACCGAAAGCTTCAGGTGTAGTAATCACCAGGATTTCATCTTCAGTGACTTCGATGTCTTCCGCACCTGCTTCTAATGCCACTTCCATGATTTGATCTTCCAAAGACACATCTTCAAAAGTAATCTCGCCACGTTTCGTGAACAGGAATGCCACCGAACCGTTAGTGCCTAGGTTACCATCAGTTTTAGAGAAGCAATGACGTACGTCAGGCACAGTACGGTTCAAGTTGTCAGTCATGGTTTCAACAATAACCGCAACACCACCTACACCATAACCTTCGTAGGTCACTTCTTTCAGGTCGTCGTTATCTTCGCCACCAGCACCACGTTGAATGGCACGGTTGATCACGTCACGTGTCATATTCACTGATAATGCTTTTTCAACCACAGCACGTAGACGAGGGTTGCTTGCAGTATCTGGACCACCAAGCTTTGCAGCAGTGGTTAATTCACGAATGTATTTGGTAAAAACTTTACCACGACTCGCATCTTGTTTTGCTTTGCGATGTTTAATATTGGCCCACTTGGAATGACCCGCCATGCGAACTATGCTCCTTGTAGATTGGCTGTATGCCTATCAGAATGCCGAAATTCTACCATAAGCGTTTTTTTAAAAAAAAGTGCCTGGATTTGAGATTTCAGGATAAAAACAAAAAAAGTGCAATATCGAGGAAAAATAGAAAGAGGATAGGGAGATTTATAATTCTATTTATACATTGATATAGACAGATGACTTGGACATAAAAAGCAAAATCGCTGATTATGTCCGTGCTTTTCTTTTAAAAAGCTTATTCTGGAATAACGATATCCAGACCAACCTTATCTTTATACAGTTGTTTGATCAAAGCCAGGTCATGCGCAAGGTCTGTCGGATAGATCTTGCCAAGAATGCCACCTTGCTTGGTTCTGGAATTGGCGTATAACAACACGATCGGTACATTGGCAGCCTTGGCAATATGCCAGAAACCGGTACGGATCGGTTTGCGTGCTTCACCCTGTTTGGCTCGTGTCGCTTCGGGAGCAATGACCAGATTGAACTTTTCATTGTTCTGAAAATGTTCCACCATCTGGGTCACGATATCTTTACTGGCCTTGCGGTCAACCGGAATACCACCCACAGCGTTTAATAGCGGTTTGAAAGGTCCTTTAAATAATTCTTTTTTGATTAAGGTATGAACCTTGAGGTCGTAAATCTGGAACAGAGCAATTGACAGTACCGCATCCATCATTGAGGTATGTTCAAATCCAATAATAACCTGTTTATCTTCAAGCACATCGGGTTCGACATGATATTGCCAACCTGCAAGTTTAAATGCAGATTCGCCAAGGAATTTATTTAGCATAAGCACAGATAAGTAAAAGCTGTATGTAGAGAACTGCATAATTTCATCTTGTTCGCCCATACAGTCAATAGGCTTTCCAATAAAATCAGCGAATAATGTAAAAATCTATGATTTATTCATCTTTTTAAGCTGCAAGATTAAGAGTTAATATATATAAATAAAATAATATTAATATCTTAAAAATATTAGTAGATACAAAAAAAGTCTTAAAATGATGAAAAAATGACTATCCAGAGCACACTTTAGTTATTAGACTTTTGTCGAAGAAGACTGATACAGGTCTTTTCTATTTTCTTATTCTTTCTACTCTGAGATTGAAAAGTATGACGTACATGACAGCCTTCGTAGTCTCCTTATTGATTTTTGCGCTTATAATTGTATGGTCTTTGATCGAAATTAAGCAGGATTTACATAAAGACGAAGAAATGAAGTCTGAATTCTAGTCATTCTATCTTCTTGAGCTCAAGGCTATTCCTTTAACAGTGCTGCCTGAGCAATAAAGAATTTTAATACCTTATAGATATACTAAGACCTTAAATCTATCAGTTTTACCCTTAGTAGACCGGATTAAATTCAAGATGACAGGCTCATTTGTCTTAAATGATGCAGCATGTATCTCATTTTTCTATACGCCTCCTATACTGAAGTCTTAAGTAACTGAAATTTTGGCTAAGACTAGTCGCTTATGATTGCTGCCTAAATGTTCAAGCAGTTATAAAAGCACTTGTCTTTCCAAAAAATCTTAGCTAGTATTCATGACGCCTGAACTTATTGATAAATAAAGTTTTCAGCATATAGGGCCTATAGCTCAGTTGGTTAGAGCAGCGGACTCATAATCCGTTGGTCGACAGTTCAAGTCTGTCTGGGCCCACCAAATTCATGTATTTATATAGTAAAATACATACTTAAACCCTTAATTCTAAAAGAGTTAAGGGTTTTTTAATGTCTTAAGAATACTCAGGTGTACTCGTATAAAAACACCCTATTTGTATCCTGGCTTGTATCCTGTATAAAAAATAGAACTCAGGATACAGGAGCCTAGTTTAATCTAGGAAAATCAAAATTTTATGGCTAAATCTAAATTACTCACAGATACCCAATATGCAGCGTTAAAAGCACAAGAATCTGAGTACAGAGTTTCCGATGTTTCAGGTCTGTATTTAAAAGTTGGTGTAACAGGTAAAAAGTCATGGCAGTTAAGATTTAAGAGTACAGTTGGTAAGTGGACATGGCTTGGGTTAGGAAGTTACCCCGTAATCTCAGTCAAAGAAGCACGATCATTGGCGATTAAATATCAAAATGGTGAAATTATTTTAAAAACTAAAAATGAGAAGTTATTGGAGGCGAAACAACAAGAGAATATGTTGTTTGGTAATTTACTGATTAAATGGATGAATACGAAAAAAGGTGTATGGACTGATAAAACTTTTAAGAAAGAATATCAGTCTATAGAAAGGCATATATTGCCAGTATTTGGTCAACGTCTATCTAAAGAAATTTCTGCGTCTGAGTGGAAAGAATTTTTCAGAAAAAAACAATTAAATGAAGGGATATTTAATCGTCTTGAAAAATTAATTTCGTATTGTCGTAATGCGTATGATTATGCAATTGATGATAATTTAATCAGCTACAACCCTCTTGCAAGAGTACGAAAAGGCCTAGCAAATCATACTGCAGGTTCAATGAAACATGTCGTAATGGATGAACTTCCAGACCTTGTTAATGCAATCCGTAATTATCGCTCTGAAACTACTAGTATTGGACTCGAATTGCTAGTAGTGCTATTTCCTAGGCCTGGTGAGTTAAGAGCCGCACGTTGGGATCAATTTGATTTTGAAACAAGCGTATGGCTTAGACCTGCAGATATTATGAAAAGGAGAATAGCTCATGCGATACCGTTACCAAAGCAAGCAATTAAATTATTGCTTCGATTAAAAGAGATTTCAGGGGATGGCAATGAATATTTGTTTCCATCAAGAAGTAATTCAAATGAAAAATTTATATCTGACGTGACCTTCAATTCAGCATTGAAACGAATGGGGTATGCGGGGAAGCAAGATCCTCATGGATTTCGCCACATTGCGAGTACCTATTTGAATGATGTTTTTAGCGACAAAGAGCAAGTGATTGAATCAGCATTGTCTCATCAAAAGTCAGGTGTGAAGGGTGCCTATGATAAAGGTGCTCACTTAAGGGAAAGGGTGGATATTATGCAATTTTGGGCTGACCACTTGGATTCGATCTGCGGCGAAAGAATATTTGATTAGCGTGTTCTTGTTATAATTTTAAAAGCCGAAACGTTATTTTCGGCTTTTTTTTGCCAAATAGGACGGTTGAAGATGTCATTTTTCTAATGTGTGTATATTAATTAGTTTTGATAGGTGTAATAACTTTATGAAACCTTTACTAAATCCCCATAGGAACATAAATCCAACTTTAATGAAACTTCGTGAAGAAAATGTATGGCGTTGTTCAAGTAGTTTAGTATGTGAAATTTTAGAAATTAATCGTCAGCAACTCATCAAACTTCTAAATGCCTTTCCTAATTTTCCAAAACCCATGAGAGATCGAGAGACTCGATGTATTAGCCCCCGTAAAAACGGACAGTTAACTTGCTAATTTTAGCAATCGATACTCCTGAGGAGATTTCATTTTTAGCCCACTATGAGGATGATTGCAATTGTAATCTTCAATCCAA
>SPVA01000126.1 GCA_013530545.1 Acinetobacter lwoffii | reverse complement strand
GGTCTGTATCTGATGGAATATTACAATCAGATACGACCTCATCAATTTAACGATGGTATCAGCCCTTGTCAGGCTGAAAATAAACTTAAAACCGTGTCCAATATTTGTTGACCACTACAGTCTGATGTACGGTTTGTCCAGCACTGAGTGCTCTGAGATAGGGCACAATAAAAAATGGGTAACTGTCAGCTCAGGTTTGAGCTAGTACAGCTAAGTAAATGACCTTTTTCACTGAATTATTAGAAGAGAAGATCTTTCTCTTTTTAGCTGAATGGCGGATTACGCTATTCAACGATTCAATCGAATTCCTCGTATAAATTACATGACCTATTTCAGCTGGATTGCTAAAGATCGTTCGTATATTTTCCCAATTTTCCTGTCAAGATTCGCCAATTTTTGGATATTGTTGATTCCATTGATCACACAAGATATCTAGGGACTTTAATGCATTGTCCTCTGTGCTTGTCTGATAGATTGCTTTTAGACCAGATGTAAAAGAGGTCTCAAATTCTTTCTGATAATAGATTAACTAATGCTTTTAATTCATCTCGTAATTGATTTAAGTTAGCAAACTCAATGTTCTTGGTAAGCTCTTTAGGAATCTTTTCTGCTTCAGCAGATAAGTCTCGCCCTTTATCTTTTAATGAAATAAGAACTCGTCTTTCATCATTAGGATCACGTGATCGATTAATTAGACCAGATGTCTCCATTCTTTTTAATAGTGGGGTTAATGTTCCACTATCAAGATGTAAAATTTGTCCAAGATCACCCACACTTACACAGTCTTTTTCCCACAAAACCAACATTACTAAATATTGAGGATAAGTAAGTCCGAGAGGTGTAAGAAAAGGGCGATAAGCTTTTACGATTAAATTAGATGCAGCATAAATAGGAAAACATAGTTGCTCATCTAAGCAAAGCTGATTCTTGGACATAACTTTTTATTTGGTATAGACAGTGGTAGACACCTGTATATTACCTCGAATAGCATTTGAATAAGGACATACTTGATGTGTTTGTTCCACTATTTTCTCTGCGTCAGCTTGTGAAATACCTGAAATCGTGACATCTAAGTGTACTGTCAAGGCAAATCCACCATTGCCATTAGCAACCATTCCAACAGTGCTCAGGACTTCTACATCGTTATCACGGATTTTATATTCTTTATTGCTACGAGTTACATGGATCACTGCATTTCCAAAGCATGCAGCATAGCCAGCTGCAAATAATTGCTCAGGATTCGTTGCATCACCTTTACCACCTAATTCTTTTGGTAAAGCCAATTTCAACTCTAGAATACCATCTTCGCTACGAATAGTTCCCGAACGCCCACCAACTGCTTTAACTTGAGTTGAATAGAGATTACTCATGTGTGTTACCTTAACTTAATTTAATTTAATTTAATTTAATTTGTACAAAATATAATTGCACACAATTTAAATTAGATCAAATATTTGTTCACTATTTCTTTCTATTAATTGGACTATCTTCTATATAGATATTAG
This sequence comes from Acinetobacter lwoffii, assembly GCA_013530545.1. GTDB lineage: Bacteria > Pseudomonadota > Gammaproteobacteria > Pseudomonadales > Moraxellaceae > Acinetobacter > Acinetobacter lwoffii_G. The sequence goes on along the minus strand of SPVA01000126.1, from coordinate 8,281 downwards.
GATAAAGATTCCGAATCCTTATCTATCTTTAAAATAGAAAACGCCCAATGAAACTCATTAGGCGTTTACTTAAAATAAGTGTCAGCTTATTTTAAGGCTAGAAAATCATCATCTTTTTTCTCAATCTCCTTGAGAAAAAATCAATCTTGCTATTTTAGCTTTTCACACCATCTTGTTCAATTTGTACTGCGGCTTGCCAGCTAGGTAGTTGACTTAAGCTTGCTACATAACGTTGAATATGGGGATAATTTTCACCTTGTCCCATATGATGAACTAAAGCATGTAGTCCAAAGCCCATCATAAAGTCAGCACCGGTTAAACGGTCTCCCACCAGAAATGCTTTATCTTTTAAATAATCATTTAAATGACCAAATACTTTATCGAACTCAACTTGAGTATAATTTTCTAGAAATACCAACTCTGTGCCCTGCTGGGTTTCTATCGCATTAAACGTTTTTAACAAAAATGGCAGCATAGCAGAGCTTTCTGAGAAATGAATCCACTGTAGATAATCTACATAGGCAGCTTCATTCATATCGGGTGCTAAATGCGGCGCAAGTTTCTGAATTAATAACTCAACGATCGCACCCGACTCTGCAATAATTTTGCCATCCCATTCCAATACTGGAGATTTCCCTAAAGGATGGATGGTTTTTAACGAATCAGGCGCTAAATGCGTGCTTAAGTCGCGATAATAGCGTTGCAGCTGATAAGGCTGTTTGATTTCTTCAAGTAACCACAAAATGCGAAAAGAACGTGATTGATCTAAATGATGTAGTGTAATCATGATAATTCCTATTTTTTTAAAGTTTTACAACCACTTTGCCAAAGTTTTCGCCTTTTAACATGCCATTAAAAGCATTGATCGTATTATCCAAGCCTTGCACCATATGCTCTTTATATTTGATTTTTCCGTCTTTCAACCATTCAGACATTTGCTGATTGAATTCCGGATACTGACTGCCATAATCATCAAAAATAATAAAGCCTTGCATGCGAATACGCTTTCTTAAAAGGGTGGAGATAAAGCTCGGTAAACGGTCTGGCCCTTGTGCTTGCTCGGTGGCGTTATACTGGGAAACCACACCACACACCGGTACACGTGCCGCAGAGTTAAGCAATGGCCATACCGCATCAAACACTTTCCCCCCCACATTCTCATAATAAATATCAATACCGTTGGGAACTGCTTGTTGTAATTGCTCTGCAAAATTTTCATCATGATGATTAATACAAGCATCGAAGCCGAGTTCTTCTACTGCATAACGGCATTTTTCAGCCCCACCTGCGACGCCAACCACGCGACAACCTTTAATTTTGCCAATCTGTCCAACCGTAGCACCAACAGGTCCCGTTGCAGCTGCAACCACTAAAGTTTCACCGGCTTTAGGCTGACCAATGTCCAACAACCCCATATAAGCAGTAAAGCCAGGCATCCCCAAAATACCCAATGCCCAAGATGGATGTTCAGGCTGCATACCTAAGCTTTGACATGCAGTCCCATTAGAAATTGCGTAGCCCTGCCAACCATTTCCGGAAAGAACCCACTCGCCTTCTTTGAATTTTGGGTTTTTAGAGGCCACCACTTGACTGACTGTTCCACCGACCATCACTTCGCCAATTTCAACCGGTGCTGCATATGAGGGAGCATCACTCATGCGACCACGCATATAAGGGTCGAGTGACAAGTAAATGGTTTTTAACAACATTTCGCCTTGTTTAAGTTGAGAAAGCTCAACTTGCTCAATTCGAAAATCGCTGTGTTTTGGCTCACCGACTGGCCGTTTAGCTAAAACGATGCGTTGGTTATTAATTGTACTCACCTGTATAACTCCATGTTTTATATAGAAGTATTTCTATTGATAATCAAAACTGTCGATTAAAACGTCTTTACATCCATTGTAGATGAGTTATAATGAAAAGCAATACGACTGGTCTATTTTTTTACAATAGAGTACACAATTAATATGAAGCTTACCCCTATTAAGAAGTCTGAAGCTAAGCGCTTACACATTCTTAACACCAGTTCAGACCTAATTTTGCATAAAGGTTTTACCGGTGTAGGATTACAAGAAATTTTACAAAGCTGCGAGATCCCTAAAGGCTCATTTTATCATTACTTCCAATCCAAGGAGTCTTTCGGCTGTGAATTGGTACAGTATTATGTAGATAATTACCAAGTCCGTTTAAATGAAGTATGGCGTAGTGATGAATCCGCTTATCAAAAGCTGATCGGGTATTTTAAATTATGGATTGAAGATCCTGAAACGCAGTGTGGTTGGGCAGATAGCTGTTTAATTGTGAAACTTGCCGCAGAAGTTGCCGACCTATCTGAAGATATGCGCTCCATTATGTCCGCTGGTGTCGATGATGTAATCCAACGGATTGCTGGGTTAATTGTTTTGGGAAAACAAGATCAGTCTATCCAAGCAGACACTGATGCCTCTACGTTGGCGCAAGTGATTTACCAAATGTGGTTGGGTGCAGCATTACTGAGTAAGTTGCAAAAAGATAAAACACCATTACATCAAGCCCTGAGAGCGACTGAGTTTCTATTAAAAAGTGCAGAGTCTTAAAAAGATTATATTCAATATCAATTAGATAAGTAAAAAGTTGTGATAGCAGCCAAATGATTACTTATTAATGTGCTGCTATTACATCAACTTAGTATCAATGAGTATAGCGCACAATGAATTCTCCTTCTAAAGCCCTCCTGACTCGTATTTTAGTCGGATATTTAGGCTTATATCCCACACTATTACTGGTACTGACTTTATTAAAGCCAATTACTCAGCATCAAAGTTTCCCGATGATGGTGTTCATTGAAGTCATAGTATTAGTGCCCGTGACGCAACTCATTTCCTTTCCACTGGCGGGTTGGCTCATTACACAGCTAAAAAATCTTAAGAATTTGTTTTAAGAAGAAATTGTGCTAGCAACAGCAATCCTAAGTCCTTATTTTGCCAACCACAAAGGTTGGCAAAATAACTCACTTAGTCAATATTAATCTGCGTAAGCTGGGTAATCAATATAGCCTTTTTCCGTCCCACCATACATAGTGCTTGCATCTACTGCATTCAATGGCCAGCCATGGGCGAGACGATTGGGTAAATCTGGATTCGCAATAAATGGCCGTCCAAATGCAATTAAATCGGCCAGTCCTGCCTCTAAAATTCGAGTCCCTCTTTCTGCCGTATATCGACCTGCATAAATAATGCGACCACTGAAAGTGTCTCTGACATCTCGACGAAAATCATGAGGAAGTTCTGGTGCATTGTCCCAATCAGCTTCTGCAATCGATAAATAGGCAATCCCAACTTCTTCAAGTATCTTTATGGCCTCAATATAAGTCGCATGTGGATCTTCTTCAACCAACCCCATGTAAACACGATCTTCCTCTGTACTTTCAAATAGCGGGGCAAAACGCACTCCTAAACGATCTGCACCAACCACCTCGGCAACCGCCTGTACCACTTCACGTAAAAAACGCAAACGGTTGTTTAGTGATCCACCATATTCATCTTCACGGTGGTTACTATGTGCAGAGATAAATTGATTCACCAAATAACCATTTGCACAATGAATTTCAACCCCATCAAAACCGGCAGCCAAGGCATTGCGTGCAGCTTGAGCATAGAGTTGTACTAACTCTTTAACTTCTGCATTGCTTAAAGCACGTGGCATGGAGGGATCAGCTAAGGTCCCTGCATTGGGCCCCGTCTCAATAAAGACTTTAACATTGCTATCAGCCGCAATAGCCGAGGGTGCGACCGGTGCTGCATGATTGGGTTGCAAAGATGTATGTGAAACACGCCCAACATGCCAAAGTTGCGCAAAAATAATGCCTCCTTTGGCATGCACTGCTTCGGTCACTTTACGCCATCCAGTAATCTGTTCAGGGCTGTAAATACCAGGAGTCCAAGCATAGCCTTGACCACGTGGCTCGATTTGCGTACCTTCGGTGACCATAAATCCAGCCCCGGTACGCTGTTGATAATAGGTCGCCATCAACTCATTTGGAATATTCCCTGGCTGAGTACTGCGCGACCGCGTTAATGGTGGCAATACAATACGGTTTTGCAAAACATACGGGCCTAAGCTCAGGTTTTGAAAAAATTTGCTGGCTTTCATTTCATTGTTTCCAAGTGATCATGACCATAATTGATCTAAATTTTAAAAAAAAATACCCCTCCTTCCTGCAACAGAAAAAATAAAGGGGTAAAAGGGTATTAGAGGCTAGGCTTTGGTTTTACTATCAGTAACATAAATCAGTTTATGATTAATAAATTCTTTGATACCAAGACCGATAAGTTCACGCCCATAACCAGAACGTTTGATTCCTCCAAAGGGAAGATTTGCATTGGAAAAAGCAGGTCGATTAACGAATACCATTCCACTCGAAATACGCTTAGCTACTTCAGCACCATGTTTTGTATCTTCTGTAAAGACCGACCCACCCAGACCAAAAGGCGAATCATTAGCTATATCAATTGCATCTGGTTCATCTTTAGCACGTAAAATCATTGAAACAGGACCAAAAAACTCCCAATAATACGCTGGATTTTCAGGGGTTAGATTAGTCAGGATAGTTGGTTGCACAAAAGCTCCTTGACTCGGCACTCTAGCTCCTACTTCAGTAGCAATAGCACCATGTATAACTGCTTGACGAATTTTCTCACGTACTTCTTCAGCAGCTGCCTGTAAGGATAGAGGTGCCAATGTAGTTTCTACATCAAAAGGATTCCCTGCTTTTAGTTGTGCAACACCTTCTGTATAGAGTGTTAAAAATTCATCATAAATTTCATCTACAACGATTATTCTTTTAGATGAAATACATACTTGACCTGCATTTGAATGACGGCCTTTTACTGCCCATTTTACAGTTTCTTTTAATACCGCATCACGCAGAACCACCAATGCATCTGCGCCTCCTAATTCCAATGTGGATTTTTTTAATGCCTGCCCTGCTTGGGAAGCAACAACAGAGCCTGCACCTTCTGAACCTGTTAACGCGACTCCATGTACGCGTGGATCATTCAAGATAGTCTTAATTTGCTGTCTTGTTGCAAAGATATTACTGAAAGTACCTACAGGAAGACCTGCATCTAACATCAATTTTTCAAAAGCTAAAGCACATTGTGGGACATTGGATGCATGTTTGAGAATCAATGTATTACCAGCTGCTAATTGCGGCGCCAAAATGCGTGCAATTTGATAATAAGGAAAGTTCCAAGGCTCAATAGCCAATATAATACCCAAGGGTTCATGAACTAGTGTTGCTTGCCCTTCATTAGGATCAAATGGTAACTGCTCATCAGCCAGTAAAGACTCTGCATTCTGAACGTAATATTCGAAAATACGTGCAGAAATTTCAACTTCTGCCAATGCTTCACTGGTGATTTTACCCATTTCAAGAGTAAGCAAACCTGCGTATCTATTCGCATCTGCACGCAGGAGATCAGCGGCACGTTGCAAAATCACACAACGCTCAGAAACCGATCGATCTTTCCAAGCCAAGAATGCTTGATGAGCGTTTGTGAGGATTTGTTCTACTTCTGTATCACTTGCAACAGGAAAGGTTTTTAGTACTTCACCGTTATAAGGATTAATAGATGCATAAGCCATATTATTTTCCAGATTTTGTAATCAAAAACATACTCTGATTAATTTTGTTACCACCCTATTAGAGTGCTTCTTCGATACCTTCGATCATAAAAACACGATAAGTCGCCCCTTTCAGACGATGTTGTAATGCTTCTTGGTAGGCAGGACTGTGATACCAGTCTCGCGCTGCCGCCATATCAGGAAAGCGTAGAATGACAGCTCCTTCAATTTCATTGCCTTCGAGCACTTCTAATTGACCATAAAAAGCCAATGCTGTTAACTCACGACCTTCACGAGCAAGTGGGGCTTTCTCTGCATATTGCACCAGTTGCTCAGAATCAGAAGTTTGCTCACGGGTAAATACCACATATGCAGACATTGACTACTCCTTATTTTAACAATTGAAGTAATGCTGTGGCGGTTGCAGCAGAAGAGGCGGGATTTTGTCCAGTAACCAGTAAGCCATCTACTTGGACATGCACTTGCCAATCACCCGCTTTAGAATAATGACCACCATTTTCTTTGAGCATGTCTTCGACCAAAAACGGTACAATTTCGGTCAACCCTACAACGGCCTCCTCAGTATTGGTAAAACCAGTCACAGATTTACCGCTGACTAAAGGCATTCCATTACTCTCTTTCACATGACGAAGAACACCCGGGGCATGACAAACTGCTGCAACTGGTTTTCCAGACTGAATCGCCTGTTCAATCAGAGCAATTGAAATCGGATCTTCTGCTAAATCCCACAATGGACCATGCCCGCCCGGATAAAACACTGCATCATAATCAGCAACAGAAATTTCGCTAAGTTTTTGCGTCTGTGCCAATGCTTGCATTGCAGTTGGATCCGCCTCAAAACGATGTGTGGTTTCAGTTTGTGCATCGGCTAAGTTACTTTTCGGATCGAGTGGTGGCTGCCCACCTTGAGGTGAAGCCAGCGTGACTTCAGCCCCGGAATCAATAAAGGTGTAATACGGTGCAGCAAGTTCTTCTAGCCAGAAACCTGTTTTCTCACCAGTATTGCCTAGTTGTGCATGTGAGGTCAGAACGAGTAAAATTTTCATATTATTTCTCTGATAATTTTTAGGATTGGGGGAGCATCGTTACATGATCACATGCCGTGTGGCGTGACCATGACAGATACGCTTGTTTAGAGGCTCGTCTCGAGAATTTTGCGACTGATCTCTAATGAAACATTTTTATGTTCACCTAACTGGGTCAGATTGTGTGATTCGAGTTGCGTAATGATGATCTCAATATCTGTCGCCCCCAATTGATAATCGCTAAGACGAGTTGGCAGTCCGAGTTGCTCAAAGAAGGTTCGAGTACGGGCAATGGCTGCATCAATACGTTGTTCTTCATCACCTTCGACAATCTGCCAGACACGAGTCGCATATTGTAGTAATTTTTCTCGCTTCTCTTGACGACGTACTTGTAGATTGGCCGGCAACACAATTGCTAAGGTACGAGCATGATCAATACCATGTAAAGCCGTGAGCTCATGTCCAATCAAATGGGTCGACCAATCTTGTGGTACACCTGCTCCAATCAGGCCATTCAGTGCCATGCTGGCGGTCCACATTAAATTGGCACGCGTGTCATAATCTGCCGAATCTTCCAAGACTTTCGGTCCAATCTCAATCAGGGTTTGCAATAGACCTTCGGCAAAACGATCTTGTACTTGTGCATTGACAGGGTAAGTTAAGTACTGTTCCATGACATGAATAAATGCATCGACCACGCCATTTGCCAACTGGCGCGTCGGCAAGCTATAGGTTTTATTCGGGTCTAGCACCGAAAATTGCGGAAAAACATAGGGACTGCTAAATGCAAGTTTGGCTTGGGTCGATTTTCGGGTAACTACCCCACCGTTGTTCATTTCTGAACCGGTTGCCGGAAGAGTGAGTACACTGGCAAAAGGCAAAGCTTGGCTAATTTGAGTGCCATGGGTTTCTAAAATTTCCCATGTATCACCTGCATAATTGACTGCTGCTGCAATAAATTTGGTGCCATCAATCACCGAGCCACCGCCGACAGCCATTAAGAAATCAAGCTTTTGTTCACGAATCAGTTCTACTGCTCTCATTAGGGTTTCATAGCTCGGATTCGGTTCGATTCCTCCGAATTCGTGAATTTCTCGTGTACCTAATGCTTCACGCACTTCAGCTAATGTGCCATTTTTACGGGCACTTTCGCCACCATACAGCATTAATACCCGTGCTTCTGCAGGCACATAGTCATTGATTTTGACAATCGTGTCGGCACCAAAAAGAATACGGGTTGGATTATAAAAGTCAAAATTCAGCATATTTTTATCCTCAAAAATCAGTTAATGATTTGAAAAACCACCGTTATTAATCGCGTCAACTATAAAAATTAATCCACACTGCGGTTTTTGCTGTGATCATGCAGCAACTATATACAAAAATAGACCAGTCGTCTATTTATATATAAATTAAAGAAGAAGGCACTGTTGCAAATAGAGATTTGAGTCGATGATGTTCCAATAAAATGGCTAATTAACGAGGTGCTTATTAGCAGTAAGCGATACCCTGAAGGGCACTGTTGCAAATAACCACGAATGGTAAGCTGAAGACTGTTTTAGCTAAAGGTGCAGCATATGAATCCTTTCCATGGTCGGCATTTTCAGGGCGAAATCATTCTTTGGGCTGTG
>SPVA01000092.1 GCA_013530545.1 Acinetobacter lwoffii | reverse complement strand
ATGCCATTGATCAAAAAACCAAATGAAGGGAATGCTTCATCAAAAAAATGTGTGTAAGATCGTTATTATAACGCAACTACGCACATAATTTTAGGAATTATGATAATGAAAAAGGTTTTGAAGGGCATGCCATTTTTTAGTGCCTTGGGGTTTAAAAATCAGATGCTGGCACTTGCCGTTTGTGTAGGCGTCAGTATGGGGACCATTCATTCTGCCGAGGCAGCACCTGCACGCAACGTCAATCCACCGGCATTAAAAGCCAATGCACCGAACGTTTATGTGGTGAAAAAAGGCGATACGCTTTGGGACATCTCGAAACGTTTCCTGAAAAATCCGGTACGTTGGCCGGAAATCTGGGCCAGCAATAAGCACGTGAAAAATCCACACTGGATTTTCCCGGGTGACCGCCTGTTAATGTGCGATTACCAGGGCCGTCCAATTATTGGTAAAGACGAAGGTGATGGTTGTGAAGGTATTATCAGCCGCTATCTTGGCAGTACTTCTCTGCAACCCCAGATTCGGGTTGAATCTTTAAATAATACCATTCCAGTGATTCCGCTTGAGCATATCAAGCAGTGGCTGGAACGCTATACCCTTCTGGCACCTGATTCAGTTCAGGGCACACCCTACATTCTCGGAACTGCAGATCAGCGCGTACTGGCTGGCAAAGGCCAGAAAGTTTATGCACGTGGTCACGGTCTGGTAGTTGGCCAACGCTATGCGGTGTATCGTGAAGCGGAACCGTATGTATTTACGGATGCAAACGGCAAGAAATATACGGCTGCACTGGAGCTGCAACAGGTGGCATCTGGTATTGCAGTTCGTGGCGAAGGTGATGTCACCACACTTGAACTGACAGATAGTTACAATGCTGAAGTACGTCGCGGTGACCGTGTACTCCCTGAATACGATCCAATGTTACCAACCCTGTTCTATCCGACCAATGCGGAAAACATTGCTGCCGGTGGCCAGATTGTGCGTGTATTGGGATCAATTGGTACCGCGGCACGTCATAGTGTTGTCACCATTGACCGTGGTACGGCACATGGGGTTCAGACAGGTCATGTCTTTAGTGTGAATCAAAAAGGTGAAGTGGTCACTGATCCGAAGACTAAAGAACGTGTGCAATTGCCAGGCGAGCGTATTGGTCAGGTCATGGTATTTAAAACCTTCGATCAATTGAGCTACGCTTATGTGCTGGAAAGTGAATTACCAATCAAGGTTGGTGCCAACATTCAGCCGCCACTATTAGAAGACTAAGCTTTTAAACGGGATGATGTGGATTGATCGGCATCATCCCTCCTGTTTGAACTCATACCCATAATAAGAAGACACCGAAATAGGTCTCACCATGTTGAATACATTGTCGACAGCGCAAATCCATGCCATTACGCTGTGGTATTTACTGCAACACTCCCTCAGCAGCTTTTATAAAATCAGTCAGCATTATGCAGACCTCGCCCATGCAATTGATGGTTCTCAAACCGAAACCTGGCGTAAGTTGGGCATTCATAAAAACCACATTCAGCGCCTGCAAGATTTCCAGTCAAGTGAGTCGCAGCTCCATTTTCAGCGCAGTCTTGAGCAGATCCAGTTGCACAGTGACTTTGTGCTTTTACATACAGATGCCGAATATCCACAGCAATTGAGCCATTATGCGCATAAGCCGCCAATCCTGTTCGGGCAAGGGTATGCAGATCAATTGCTGCAACCGCAAATCGCGATTGTGGGGAGTCGCAAGCCAAGTCTGCACGGCCGGCAAGTCGCTTATGACTTTGCTTTTTATTTGAGTGAACAGGGTTTTTATATTAATAGTGGCCTGGCACAAGGGATTGATGAAGCAGCACATCAGGCCGCATTACAACATCGGCGAACGATTGCAGTGATGGGCACAGGCATTGAACAGACCTACCCTGCCGCCCATCAAACACTACGTCAGCAAATCATCGAACATGGAGGTACGGTCATTACTGAGTTTTTGCCATTTACTCCCCCCTTACAGCAGCATTTTCCACGGCGTAACCGAATTGTCAGTGGCTTAAGCCTCGGGGTGATTGTGGCAGAAGCCGCCTTGAAAAGCGGTTCATTGCTGACCGCACAATGGGCAGCGGAACAAGGCAAGACCACATTCGCCATTCCGGGACATATTTACAGCGAGCATCATCAGGGCTGCCACCAACTGATTCGTGAAGGTGCAATTCTGATTGATCACCCGCAGCAGGTCATCGAAGAACTGGCACTGGCGACGCAATGGCAGGCTTTGGAAAATACTCCCAAACTGGAAGTCGCTGCAGCAGAATCACAACAGATCCCACCACATCTTCTTAGTCTATATAACCAGCTGGACTGGGTGGGACAGACTCTGGATCAGCTGGGAACGCAGGTGCAGCAAGAAGTATCTGCCTTGACCAGTCAACTGATGGAACTGGAATTACTCGGTTTTTGCACCCAGCAAGCCGGCCTGTATCTACGTTGTCGGATTCTTAAATAAGGTTCACAATAGCGCTTTGTTGTTTGATATAAGGTATCCACATGATCACTACCTCTGTTGCCGAAGCAGCAGCATGGCTTAAAGACGGACAAGTCTTGGCATATCCCACAGAGGCTGTTTGGGGCTTGGGTTGCGACCCCTACAATGAACAGGCATTTCATCAGATTTTGACCTTGAAGCAGCGCCCGATTGAGAAAGGTGTAATTTTGTTGGCAGCTCATCTTTCACAGGTAGAACATCTGCTGCAGGATTTAAGCGAAGAAATGCGTGAAAAAGTGATTGAATCCTGGAGCAATGACAGGCCTGCTGAGCGTGCGACCACCTGGCTGCTTCCTGCCCATCAGGAGATTCCTGGCTGGATTAAGGGCAAGCATCCCAAAGTTGCAGTCCGCGTCACCAACCATCCGCTCTGTGTAGCATTGTGTCAGGCCTTTGGCGGTTTTATCGTTTCTACCAGTGCCAACCCTGCCGGCATGGAACCTGCCCGCTCACTGCAGGATGCGATCCGCTATTTTGACCAGAACCTGAATTATCTAAATGGTGACCTCGGTTTAAGTCAGCAACCAAGCCGGATCATTGATGCAGTGACTGGTGTAGTTATTCGTGACTGAGTCCTGTCTGATTTAGTCGGGACACTCAAGCCCGACTAAAGTTTTAAGACAAAAAAAAGCTCAGCCATATAGGGATGGCTGAGCATAAAAAAGGATGTGCATAAATCACATCCAGAGGGTTCATAAAATCTCTGGGAGTCTGATAAAACAAGGATTTTCTTGCTTGATCCTTCTCGATGGGCGCATTATGAAAGAAACTGAATACAACGACAAGTACAATAAAACAATCAAACAATACATATTTTCTATTAATAGCAAACAATTTTTGACCAATATTCAAAATATCTTGCTCTTTCTATTCTCTTTTTAAAATAAAACGATATTTTTCTATTTGTTTTAGCATTTGAAAATTAGCATTTAAAAGGGGATTTCAATTAAAAAAAATTGTTCAAAAGATCAATATTTAATCAGACAAAATTCTTAATCAGCCCTTTTAATTCCTGATTAAGCAGATCTTCCGGGATATTGAGCCCAGAGGATTCCGAGTAAAATGATGCCACCGCCGATACTGTGATACATGGTCCAGGCTTCACCTAACCACAAATATGCGACTACCGCGGTAAAGATCGGCATCAGGTTCATAAAAATACTACTGCGATTGGGACCAAGTTGCTGCACAGCCATCATCCAGAATAACGGCGCGGCAATAGAAGGGAAAATTCCGGCATAGATAATACTGGCTGCATTAGCGTGATTGATGCTGTCCAGACCTAAAATCAATACCAAAGGAATATGATAGAGAAAGGCCATAAAAATCTGGATATACAGGCTCACTAAGAGTGGAATCTGAATCTGCCATTTCTTCAGAAACACGCCATAACAGGCATAGAAAAATACTGCGATCAACATCAACAGATCGCCAATATAGCTTTCACCTACGCTTAAGAACTGCAGACCCTGCCCTTGCGCCATGACATACATCAAGCCAATAAAGGACAGAAGACTCCCTAGCACTGCAGCCTGTGTCGGGCGAATCTTTAAAACAAAAATACCCACGATAATGGTAAAAATTGGAATAAAGGCATTGATCAGGCCCATATTGGTCGCAGTAGTGTAGTGTGCCGAGCTATAGGCCAGTCCCTGATACAGCACCATTCCCAGCGCACTCAAAACAGCAAAATGTCCGAGATATGGACGAATTTCCGGCCAGGCGGCTTTGACTTTGGACAACATGAATGGAGTTAAAATCAGTAAGGCCAAGGCCCAGCGGTAGAAACTAATACTGATGGGAGAAATATAATCTGCCACATAACGGGTAACCGTCATATTCAGAGACCAAATCAAAACTGCGGCCAGTGGTAAGGCCATGGCCCACCAGACTGCCTTTTGTTGCTGTGTCATACTTTCATCCATGAGTCGCTGGTCTTGTTATTAAGCTATGCCTATTCGCGCATCCTAGCATAATAGATTTTTCACATAATATTGAGGCAATTTGCAGCTTTAAGTAACTGAGCTCACCTGTTGCTACTTGTACTGAAAGCGAATACCCGTTAAAACAAATACCGTTCAGTCGCAATAAACAGGAAATCTAATGACTCGCTCTGTATATGACATTCCAGTAAAAACTATTCAAGGAACAGAAACCACTTTAAACCAGTACCAGGGTAAGGTTTTGCTGGTGGTTAACGTCGCATCTAAATGTGGCCTGACGCCGCAATATGAAGGCTTACAAAAACTGTATCAGGACAAAAAAACAGAAGGTCTGGAAATTCTGGGCTTCCCTGCCAATAACTTTTTGGAACAGGAACCAGGTAGCGAAGCCGAGATTCAGGAATTCTGTTCAGTGAATTATAAAGTCGACTTCCCGCTATTTGCTAAAATCTCTGTCGCGGGTGAAGACAAGCATCCTTTATATGCCACCCTTACGCAGGCTGTACCGGAACGTATCGGTGAAGGCCCTTGGTGGAAAGATCTGGTCGATTATGGTTTAACCCCAAATCAGCCACCAGAAGTGCTCTGGAACTTTGAAAAATTCCTGATCAATAAAAATGGTGAAGTAGTGGCACGTTTTGCTCCAGATATTACTGCAGATGATCCACGGATTGTCGATGCAGTGAATGCAGAACTTGCAAAATAATTCTCGATTATTCTCATAAGCATCAAGCTTGAAATAAGTATCTATTTTCTTGGTAGATACTTATTTTTTTTATTTAAAAATGATTATTTAATTGCATTAAAATTCACCTAAAACATTTTCAAAGTGATTGCAGGCCAAACAAGCCAATTCGGTGAGAACAAAGTACTTCTTTACCAGCTTTTAATAATCTTTTTCTTGTTTTTGAATAGAGCAACGTTCGCAACCCAAAAGAATTGTTATGAGTTTGCAACAATCTTTTTTATCTCCATAGTTTGTCCTTATATTAGATACTAATAAAATTCCATCACCTGTATCGAGACCCTGATTCCATGTCCAAGATTCTTGCCAATGCTGTCCTTCCTTTCGCATTATTTAGCTCTGGAATTTTATTAATGGGTTGTGAACAGGCCGTCGAAGCACCGGCTGAACAGGCAGATACCACGACGTCCGATCTGGAACCAGCCTCTCAGCAACAGAGCTCAACAGCGCAAACCGAGCTTAAATCGGGCAATATGTTTTATATGGTTCGTGATGTAGCCGACTTGCAGCTCAAGGCCGGCAGTTATGTGGAACAGTTAAAACAGACCCAGACCGAACTGCAAACGGCGGTCGAAGCCAAGGATACCCAGCAACTGCAGTCCACTGCGACTCAGCTTCAACAGCAACTCAGCAGTTTTAATCAGGTGCTGGGCAACCTGAACTTGAAAAGCCAGGAAATTGACCAGATTCGTGACAACATCATGACCGCCAATCAGCAAGTTCTGGCTTCTCCTCTTTTAAACGGTCAGGTAGATTTTAGCCAAGTAAACTTGAAAAAGATTGAATCACAGATGGTTAATGTGCAATCCGAAATGATCAAACTGGCCGGCTTGCTGATCCAGAATCCAGATCAGGAATCAGAGAACAATACTGATCAGGACAATACTTAAAATACCTAAAAATCTCATTTTGAGGCGATTGATCGAAACACATCTTCCTCAATCGCCTTGCAGGCTATACACTGTTATGGATTATAAAAATTATATTTAGATCAAGAATTTTCATCTAATCAGATCATCAGGAGTTCAATCATGTCGAATTCAGTGCTGTATTCTGTGGTTTCAGTCACATCCCGGCTTGATCTGAAAGATCCTTTTATTTTTACCGTTCATCATCAAGATCATTATCCACAAGGCAATGCCGAATTAGGCCCAGTTTCCCCGCCACAGCAGCATGAATATGACATGTATTATGGCGAGAGTATTCCCGGTTTTCCGGAGCATCCGCATACTGGCTTTGAAACCATTACCATTGTCGAGCGCGGTTATGTCGATCATTTTGACTCGCTGGGAAACTCGGGACGTTATGGCGCGGGTGATGTGCAATGGCTGACTACCGGCAATGGGGTACAGCATTGCGAGATGTTTCCCTTAATCCATCAGGATCAGGACAATCCTCTGGAGCTGTTTCAAATCTGGCTGAATTCCTCACCGGAACAGAAAAAGCAGCCGGCCGATTATAAAATGTTGTGGCGTGAACAAATTCCACATGTATTTTCAGCCGATGCGGCCGGACGTAAAGCGGATATTCGGGTCATTTCAGGACAGTTTAAACAGACTCAGGCACTGGATCGTCCGCCACATTCATGGGCAGCCATTCCAGAGAATCAACTCAATATTTATTTAATCACTTTACAACCGGAAGCAGAATTAACCATTCCTGCCAGCACTGCTACTGCAACGCGTTTTTGTTATTTTTATCAAGGTAAAAGCCTGGAACTGGAAGGACAGAAGGTAGCGCCGAAGCATCTACTGGAACTCAAACCGGATGCAGATATTCAGCTCAAAGGTGGGCTGCTGGAATCGCATATTTTATGGCTGGAAGGTGAACCGATCGGTGCACCGTTGGCTATGCAGGGCCTTTTGTTTTGAATAGTGCGCAAGAGCTGGAGACTGCTTTTCGCCGTTATCGTGAAACCCAGTTTGGTGGCTGGCCTTGGCCAAGTGCTGAACCGTCATTTCCACCAGAATACTCGCGTTTCGCCAGTTATGAAGGCGGCAAACGTGAAGAATATCCAGACCAACCAGACAAAGAAGCCACTGAATAGTGGCTTCTTTGATATCAGATCGTATTATTTTTTCGGGCTTTTGACGACGACCAGTTTCTTCTGCACAAATTCTCTAAAACCATCAATCGACAGTTCATGCCCATAACCGGAATTTTTGATTCCGCCAAATGGCAATTCGGGCGTGGTGTCGGTAAACCAGTTGATCCAGATCATGCCAGTTTCCACCCGTGACGCCAACTTTTTCGCCCGCTCGATATCCTGAGCATGGATCACGCCACCTAAGCCATAATTGGAATCATTGGCAATTTCGACGATTTCATCATCATCCTTCGCCACATAGATTTGCGCCACCGGGCCAAAGAATTCTTCATACCAGGCTTCATTTTCACGCGTGATATTTTCCAGAATGGTTGGTGCATAGAAATTGCCTTGATGGTCTACAGCCTTACCACCAGTGACCACAGTTGCACCTTGTGCTACGGCCTTCTCGACCTGCTTTCTAAGTTTTTCTAGCGCGTCTTTTGAAGACAGCGGCCCTAACGTCGTTTCAGGATCGAGCGGATCACCCAGCTTTAACTGTTCAAAAGCTTTGAGCATGCCGGCTTTGAATTGTTCGGCAATTTTTTCATGCAAGATAAATCGCTTCGCCGCCGTACACACCTGCCCGGCATTATTGACCCGCGCCTGACAGCCTAACTTGATGGCGCGTTCCAGATCTGCATCATCCAATACGATGAATACATCATTGCCACCCAATTCCAGTGTAGATTTTTTAAGATGTTTTCCGGCCTGTTCAGCGACTGCACTACCCGCACCTTCTGAACCTGTGAGTGCCACACCACGCACGCGCTTGTCTGCAATCACCTCAGCGACCTGATCACTGCTGATAAACAGATTGGTCCAGACACCTTTGGGTGCGCCTGCATCCAAGATCAGTTGTTCAAAAGCTTCCGCACATTGCGGCACAATACCAGCATGTTTTGCCAGAACCGGATTACCAATGGCACAGTTCGGGGCAAAGACCCGCATCAGTTGATAAAATGGGAAATTCCACGGTTCGACGGCCATGATAATACCCAGTGGATGATGCTCAACCCAGGCTTCACCCAGTTCCGTTTCATAGGACACGGGCGCTAAAAATTCTTTGGCATGATCAGCATAGTATTCTGCGATTTTGGCACAGGTTTCGATTTCACCTTCACCCTGCTTGATCAGTTTCCCCATATCCAGCGTCATGAGCTTAGCTAGTTCAGACTTTTGCTCTCGCATACTGCTGGCTAATTTTCGCAGTACTTCAATACGGGTATCGACCTGTTGTGACCAGTCTGACTTTAGGATTTGTTCTGCAGTATCGAGGGCATTTTGAATATCTTGATCGTTATGGGATGGGTAGTCTTTCAATTTTTGATTGGTAAATGGATTAATAGATTGATAAGCCATGATTTTCCCTTTTTCAATTATAAGTTTTGCCTGTTCTGAACCCAGTCAAATGAAGCTCTAACAAGCGAAATCGTTCGAATTATTTAACTTATCATTGATTTTTTTATAGTAGGTGCCTGTTTACAGATTGGTTCAAATCATTACTGAGAGCGGGTAAAAGTTGTATCAAGTGGTACAAAATGAAATTTATTTAAGAATCGGAAATGTAAAACTAACACTCTCAAGATCAATACTTGCAAAAATTCTAAGCTAAAACAAATAATTTAAATCAGCTGTTTTAAGGTGATGTTAAAAAATATAAATTTCAAATTTTCAGGTGTGTAGTACATTATCTATATATTTGAAAAAAGAAAATTTATCATGAGTCAAATAAAATCTAATATCATTCAAACAGCAGAAAACTATTTTGATAATACAGTTTTAGAAACGACTGATACTATTTTTCAAGAAATTTTAAAAGCTTTTCCAATAGCATCATCAGGTTTAGCTATTTATCAAGTTTTTAGGAGCTATAACGAAAAGCAAAAACTGAAAAATATCCTGGAATTTATAAAAGAAGGTGAAAAGTTAGCATCAGGAACATTACTGAAAATCTTCAAGGATCAAAATAACTTAGAAATAGGTGGTGAATTACTCAATGCTTTAGATAAAGCCTATTTAATACATCAATCTAAAATGCTCGCTCGTTTAGCTCTTTTATATGATGCGAAAGAAATAAATCGTGAAACTTTTTTAAGATATGCTCATATTATTCCTCAATTTACATCGTTTTTATTAGAAGGGTTAGAAAAAGCCTACTTATCATTTGAAATGAACAAATCCAAGAAGGATTACCACCTTAAGAATAATGAATGTAACTTTTCAGCATCTGAATTAGAAAAGTTTGGTTTTTTGTACGTAGTAGCTACATCTGGTTCTGGCAATAATTATAGCAGAGAAAAAGACTTAATCTTTTTTATGAACACATATATAAAAACAAACATGATAAGAACCTATGAACCAAAAAATTTTTCAATCTCAAACCGTCTCTTATTGAGCGCGGTTTTTGATTTTGCGGATCGTTTCCAACTGTGCAGCAGTTTCTGCAAGAGCAGCCAAAGCAGCAGCAGAGTCCAAATCGCTCTTTTGATTCGCAAGCAATGCTTCAGCGTGTTTACGCGCTTCAACAATAGCTGCTTCATCTAAGTTTTCTGCACGGACTGCAGTATCTGCAAGAACCGTAACAACATGCGGTTGAACTTCTAGAACACCACCAGATACATAGATCAACTCTTCTGTACCGTTTTCCAAAATAACGCGGATCGCGCCAGGTTGGAGCAAAGTTACCAACGGAGCATGGCCAGGCATAATACCCAACTCACCGCCAGCACCTTTTGCAATTAGCATAGTTATAGTGCCTGAGTACAAAGACTCCTGAACACTTACAACATCACATTGCATAGTCGCCATGAGAATCTCCTAAATTAGAGTAGCTAATTAAAGTTTCTCGGCTTTAGCAATAACTTCGTCAATACCACCAACCATGTAGAACGCTTGTTCTGGGATGTGATCGTATTCACCAGCTAGAAGACCTTTAAAGCCACGAATCGTTTCTTTAAGAGATACTAATTTACCAGGAGCACCAGTAAATACTTCAGCTACGTGGAACGGTTGAGAGAAGAAACGCTGGATTTTACGCGCACGGTAAACAACCAGTTTATCTTCTTCAGCAAGCTCGTCCATACCAAGAATCGCGATGATGTCTTTAAGCTCTTTATAACGTTGCAATACGTTCTGTACAGAACGTGCAATTTCATAATGCTCTTGACCAACAACTAACGGATCTAACTGGCGTGAAGTTGAGTCTAGTGGATCGATCGCTGGGTAAATACCAGAAGATGCGATGTCACGGCTCAATACAACAGTTGCGTCTAAGTGAGCAAACGTTGTAGCAGGCGATGGATCTGTTAAGTCATCGGCAGGTACGTATACCGCTTGGATTGACGTAATAGAACCAGACTTAGTCGATGTAATACGTTCTTGAAGAACACCCATCTCTTCTGCAAGTGTAGGCTGGTAACCTACTGCAGATGGCATACGACCTAGAAGTGCTGATACTTCAGTACCCGCTAGTGTATAACGATAGATGTTATCTACGAACAATAGTACGTCACGGCCTTTACCGTTTTCGTCTTTCTCGTCACGGAAATATTCAGCCATAGTAAGACCAGTCAACGCTACGCGTAAACGGTTACCCGGTGGCTCGTTCATCTGACCGTAGACCATTGCTACTTTGTCTAGAACGTTAGAATCTTTCATTTCGTGATAGAAGTCGTTACCTTCACGAGTACGCTCACCAACACCAGCAAACACAGATAAACCTGAGTGAGCTTTCGCGATGTTGTTGATCAACTCCAT
>SPVA01000104.1 GCA_013530545.1 Acinetobacter lwoffii | reverse complement strand
TGGTCTTGAGATGTTGCCATTGGCAAGATGTTGTCGCCATCAATCATACAAATGAAAGATGCTTCTTCACCTGCAAGGAATTCTTCGATCACAACACGAGAACCTGCATCACCAAATTTATTGCCTGCAAGCATGTCATCAATCGCATCAAATGCTTCTTGATTGGTCATCGCAACGATTACGCCTTTACCCGCAGCAAGACCGTCAGCCTTGATCACAATTGGCGCGCCATTTTTCTCAACAAATGCTTTAGCCGCATCTACTTCAGTAAATACGTCATAGAAAGCAGTTGGAATGTTGTGACGTTTTAAGAAGTGCTTTGCAAATGCTTTAGAGCCTTCAAGCTGTGCAGCAAATTGAGTAGGACCCCAAATTTTTACACCTGCTTCACGGCAAGCATCAACGACACCATTCACAAGTGGGGCTTCTGGGCCCACGATAATTAAATCAATTGCATTGTTTTTTGCGAAATCGATAATCGCAGCATTGTCTAAAATGCTTAAATTTACGTTTTCACATTTATTTTCAGTGGCTGTACCTGCGTTGCCCGGAGCAACAAAGACTTTAGCGACTTTATCGTCTTGTGCGATTTTCCATGCCAATGCATGTTCACGACCGCCATTACCCAAAACTAAAATATTCATTAAAAAAAATCCTTCTGAAATAGAATCCCCCTAAATCCCCCTTTGATAAAAGGGGGACTCCCTTCGCTCTACTATGATATAGAAAACCCTCCTTTATTAAGGAGGGCTAGGGAGGATTTAAAATTAATTAGTGACGGAAGTGACGCATACCAGTGAACACCATTGCAATACCAGCTTCGTCAGCCGCAGCAATCGTTTCTTCATCACGCATAGAACCACCCGGTTGGATAATGCATTTGATACCCGCTTTCGCAGCGTTATCAATACCATCACGGAATGGGAAGAATGCGTCAGATGCCATTACCGCACCTTCGAGTTTACACGGCTCATTTGGCCAGCGCCGACACCAATGGTTTGACGGTTTTTAGCATACACAATCGCGTTAGATTTTACGTATTTCGCTACTTTCCAAGCGAAGATCATGTCATCGATTTCTTGTTCAGTCGGCGCACGTTTGGTGACTACTTTAAGATCATCTTTAGTGATCATGCCCAAGTCTTGATCTTGAACTAACAAACCACCGTTTACGCGTTTGTAGTCAAGTTGCGATTGACGCGCATCGATTGCTGGAAGTTCGCCACATACAAGTACGCGTACGTTTTTCTTCGCGCCTGTTACTTCAAGAACGCCTTCAGCAACGCTCGGTGCAATGATCACTTCAACGAATTGACGATCTACAATCGCTTGTGCAGTTGCAACGTCTAATTCACGGTTGAATGCAATGATACCACCGAAAGCAGATTCAGGATCTGTTGCATACGCAAGATCATAAGCTGCTTGAATACCGTCTAAAGATACTGCAACGCCACATGGGTTAGCGTGTTTAACGATCACACAAGCAGGCTTCGCAAATGATTTCACACATTCAAGTGCTGCATCAGTATCTGCGATGTTGTTATAAGAGAGTTCTTTACCTTGAAGCTGTTTCGCTGTTGAAACAGAAGCTTCAGTCGCTGTGTCTTCTACATAGAATGCAGCAGCTTGATGCGGGTTTTCACCGTAACGAAGGTCTTGAACTTTGTTCAATTGAGTATTGAAAGTACGTGCAAATTTGTCTGCCTGACCTTCTTCTTTACCTACGCGAGCGCCTAAGTAAGATGCGATCATGCCGTCATATTGAGCAGTATGTTCAAATGCTTTTACTGCTAGGTCAAAACGAGTTGCATGAGATAAAGCACCCTCAGCTTTAAGCTCGGCAACGACAGTTGCATAGTCAGAAGCATTTACGATGATACCTACAGATGCATGGTTTTTTGCTGCAGCACGAACCATGGTAGGACCACCGATGTCGATGTTTTCGATAGCATCAGCAAGTGAACAGTTTGGTTTGGCTACCGTTGCAGCAAATGGATAAAGGTTTACAACGACTAAATCAATAGCATCAATGTTGTGTTCAGCCATCACAGCTTCGTCTAGACCACGACGAGCCAGGATACCCCCATGAATTTTTGGATGTAGTGTTTTTACACGGCCGTCCATCATCTCTGGAAAACCTGTATGCTCCGAAACTTCAACTACAGCCACATTATTGTCTTTCAACAATTTGTAGGTACCACCTGTAGATAAAATTTCTACCCCTAGAGCAGCAAGTTCTTGTGCAAATTCAACAATACCAGTCTTGTCAGACACAGAGATTAAAGCGCGTTTAATAGTCATGATCTTCGTCACAGTTTTCAAGGAACAGAATAAAACAAAATCAGCAATTTACAGGTTAAAAAAAATGCCTGCGGAAGCCGCAAGCATTTTATCATTTATTCACTCATTAAACCGTGAGCTTTTAACTTTTTACGTAAAGTACCACGGTTGAGTCCGAGAATCTCGGCAGCACGTGTTTGGTTACCACGTGTATATTCTAGAACTACAGATAGAAGAGGTTTCTCCATTTCTGCTAGCACCATGTCGTATACCTGAGATGGTTGCTCGCCCTGCAGTTGTGCAAAATAGTGGCGAACTGCGCGATCTACGTGGATACGTAAAGCAACATCAGATTGTGCAGTAAAAATAGGAGATTTGCTATTCATGCGAATTAATCCGAAAAACAAATATCACTTGGGTAAAGTGATATATAAAAGTGGTCTAGAAATTGAAATGAACTCCATTTTAGATCCTAAAACGGAAGTTCTAAAACTTAGTCATTACATTGAGCCTGTAGCTTGACACATCTCTGCGATTTGGTCGAAAAATAAGCGTAACAATAGTTAAAGTTTTGTTACTGACCAAAATCAAAACAAAAAAATCTGCACGATACGCAATAAATATTATAGCGCATTAGGCAAGACTGTATTTGTTGTGAAAAAGTCGCGAGGAGTTGCAGCACATAGCTTTCGTGGCGCGTATCATACCATTGTCTAAGCAAAAGTGAGCAAGAAAACTGCATTTTTTTTAACTTTTTTTAATTTTTTAATGCTTTCTCAGCAGATTAGGGGCGAATTATTTCCAAAGTATAGCGATCAAAGCTTTTACGATCGACTGGAAGCTTAAATTTGAATTTAAACGGGCTGTTTTTTGGGATGCGCTGAATATTGACCAGACTTTCAATCAGGTACTCTTCGGAGGACAGGTTATAAGTTGCAATCACTTCACCGCGATGTTCCAGATTGATTCTTAAAATCGGTAAGGCCAGGCTACGGTCATGAAAATTGATCAGCTCACCGCTAAACTCAGCTTCATTATTACCGGTTGCCTTGATTTTGACTTTATTGGCCTGAATCAGTGTGTAGTATTTTTCCAGATTGGAACAATTAAACACTTCACAGGCAGTGTTAAAGGCCAGGCTCATAACGTGACTGTTTTTGATGTATTGCGGATTGAACCAGAAGAATTGAAACATCAGCAGGCTGAACAGTGACAGATTGAGTAAACTCCAGCCTATATAGTACATTGGCCCGCGTTTAGTCTGTTTTTCTGCCTGATCTTCCCAATTCATGCTCGGTAATACTGAAATTGGCTCGGTACTGAAATAATTCAGGTTATTTAAATAGGTTTCCAGGTCAATATTGGAATGTTCAACTTTTTGATCAAAAATCTGTAGCAGGCTATGACGATGCTGCTGATCCGTGTGATAAACACCTGGTCTATTTTGAGCATCAGTTTTGCTGAATTCGCTGGAGTTCGACTGAGCCTGAGACATTGGGGCGGTGACCGAATTCCGGGTTTCGGTCACCAAATGCGATAAGGCATTAAACGAAGTAGTACATTTGGGACAGCAAACCATACCCTGCGCAACGGTGAGTTGAGCAACTGTGACCTTATAGGTGGTGGAACAGATAGGGCAATGGGTTCTTTTGTCACTCATGGATTATTTATAGGCTCATTCGTTCTTATGGCGTTTACCCGAGATACGGCACCAGTGCTCATCTCGTTTTTCTACCTCTAATATATCAAAATAATTTGAGTAAATGCTAGTAACATCAGCAACTTGCTCTTCAATCACTCCGGCAAGTGCGAACTGTCCCTCAGATTTGATTAAAGTTGCGAACTCAGGAGCCAGCATCATCAGTGGTGCTGCCAGAATATTGGCAACAAATACGTCAGCTTTGGTATTGCCGAGCTCATCTCTAAATTCTTCTGGCAGTCCGACATAAAGTTTGTCCAGTACGCCATTCAGTTCAGCGTTTTGCTGAGTCGCCAGTACAGCTTGTGGGTCGATATCAGTAGCATATGCTTTTTTCGCACCTAATAGCAGTGCAGCTACCGCGAGAATGCCTGAGCCACAGCCATAATCGATGACAATTTTATCTTTCACATTAATTTTGCCGAGCCATTGTAAGCACAGGAAAGTTGAAGCGTGGTTGCCTGTTCCGAAAGCCAGACCTGGATCAAGCTTGATGTTTACCGCATCGGCATCAGGTGCTTCCATCCACTCCGGTACGATCCAGTATTTATCAGCAATCTGAATGGGCTCATAGGCATCCATCCAGGTGCGTTCCCAAGCCTGATCTTCAATCAGCTCATGACGGATCGGAGCATCTGGCATTTGTGCACGAATAAAGGTTTCTAGTGCGGCAACATCGATTTCTTCGCCTTCTTCCTGCGCATAAATACCGGTCACAATCACTTTATTCCAAAGTGGCGTTTCACCTGGAAGTGGTTCCAGCAAATCCTGGTTTTCAGCATCATCCAAAGTCACACTCACTGCGCCTAGTGAGCTGAGTAATGTCTCAGTAAAATCAACCTGAGCCTGTTCAACCGTAATATGAATTTGTAACCACTTCACAGAAATAACCTTTATACATTTTTCAAAAAGCTATTGTAACGGAAGTTCAGACTCAACGCTGCTATCTTCTTGATCCATTCCAAAAATAAAAAAGAATGCATGAAGCATCCTTTTAAGCGTTCCAGATGTTGTCTAATCCAGATTCGTTAGTGGTGTTTGCGCCGGGAGTGGTGCAAGCCGATTCAACAAGCTGCCAAAAATTGCAGCAAAGATATACATAAAAATAGAATAAACCGCGGCTGGCATCGCCACAGCAGCACTGCCAATCACGGTCAGGGCAATAGTCATGGCGAGGGTGCTGTTATGAATGCCAATTTCAAATGCACTGGCACGGGCTTGAGCGCTATTAATGTTCAGTAGTCGTGGAATCAGATAACCAATACTCAGGCTCAGGATGCAGAATAAGGCAGTCGCCAGACCCACCTGGGTTAGATATTCGCCGATATTTGTGCGTTCTTTAATAAGTGTGGCAATAATAATCAGCACCAAAAAGCCAATGGAAAAAATCCGCAACGGCCGATTCAGTTTTGCTGTCACGCTTGGTGCATAGCGCCGAATCA
This sequence comes from Acinetobacter lwoffii, assembly GCA_013530545.1. GTDB lineage: Bacteria > Pseudomonadota > Gammaproteobacteria > Pseudomonadales > Moraxellaceae > Acinetobacter > Acinetobacter lwoffii_G. The sequence continues at coordinate 6,305 of SPVA01000104.1, read as the reverse complement.
GCATGCCAATTCCCACCGGAATCAGGATGATCGCAAAGACTTGCAGAATCTTGCCGAATTGCAGGCCAACTTGCTGGCTATCCTGCATAAAATGCATGATCGAAAAATTAATAATTAAAGGTAAGGTAATTGCTGCGATGACTGAGTTGATAGCAGTCAAAGTGATATTGAGGGCTAAGTCACCTTTAAACAGATAGCTAAACAGGTTGGCCGTTGCACCCCCGGGCGAAGCCGCCAGGAGCATCAACCCGACCGAGAGCAATGGGGTTAAAGCAAATAGTTTGCAAAGCAAAAAGGCAATGCCAACCAGAACAACCAGTTGGCAGAACAATGCTATAAATACGGCTTTGGGGTGGCGAGTGACACGGCTAAAGTCCCGAGGCGTCAGTTCAAGGCCAAGCCCCATCATGATGATTGCAAGTGCCAGCGGCAGTAATATCGTTATAAGGCCAGAATCCATCTGTATGCTCCTTGTCGAAAATTGTTTTAATACTTCTGATTTTCTTTGGAAAAGCATACAGCCTTATAGCAGAATCAGCCAAATAAATTACAAATCTGATAAACGCCCTTTGTTGCTATACACCACTTGCTGGCGGCTAATTAGCACACCGAAAATAGTGGCGAAACTGTACATGAAAATTGTATAAATGCCTGCAGGAATAGCCATCGTGACATTATTTAAGACCGATATCGCAATCGTCAGCGCAATGGCAGTGTTATGAATGCCAATTTCAAAGGTACAGGCGCGTGCCATTTTCTCTGGAATACCCATGAGTAAAGGAATGCAATAGCCAATAAACAGGCTGGAAAAACATAAAATCGCAGTTACTGCACCAATATTGGCAAAGTATTCGACCAAATTCGAACGTTCTCTGAAAATGGCGAATATCAATAGGATGGTTAGAAAGCCGATAGAGAGTAAGCGCATGGGCCTGCTGACAGTAATTGACAGGTTTGGAAATTTGGCCCGAAGCAGCATACCCATGATCACGGGAATCAAGGTAATTAAAAAGACCTGCATAATCTTTTCAACTGGAAAAGTCACGTTTGAGTCATGACTCATAAAGTAGTGTAAGGACAGATTGATAATAAAGGGCAGGGTAAAAATAGAGATGATGGTATTAATGGCGGTTAGAGTAATATTCAGTGCCACATCACCTTTATATATGTAGCTAAATAGGTTCGCGGTTGGGCCACCAGGTGAGGCGGCTAGCAACATCAGACCTACAGCAAGCAAAGCGGGCAAGTCCAAAATCAGACAAATAAAAAAAGCAACGCTGGGTAATAGGACTAACTGCGCAAATAAAGTAATAAAAATGACTTTAGGATAGCGACTTAAGCGCAGGAAATCTTTGATAGTGAGTTCTAGCCCCAGCCCCATCATCATAATTGCCAATGTAATTGGCAAAAAAACGCTAAAAAACCCCGAATCCATGAATTTGCCTTTTTATTATACATTTATAGATATATTTCGAGTTTAGCCTAGATGAATAAATAAGCAATAAAAAACGGGCAAAATGCAGTCACTTTGCCCGTCAAAGCTTTTACTTGAAATCTAAACTATTTAGATATATATCGGCTACATACCTGGCTGGCCTTGCATTGGTGAGTCAGGCTGTGCTGGCTGGTTCATCTGATGCTGCATTGGTTGATTTTGCATCGGTGGCTGCATAGGCTGACTTTGCATCTGAGATTGTCCCTGAGGGCGTGGTGGCATAAAGCCTAATGCACATTTACCTTTGACTTCGGCACCATTAATGGTGGCAGTGGTTGCACCACTGTTGCCGCTACAAATACTCATGAGTTCGGCTTCATAGCCTTTGATTGAAGCGTTTTTGGATGAAGCGAAAAACTGCGGTTCACAGGTACCATTCCAGATAATGCCGCGATAGGCAAAACTGACTTGTGCACCTTGGGATTTGCCTTTACAAACCTGTTGGTACTTTTGTGCATTATAAATGGTTTCGACCTTATCATTCGCTGATGCAGCAAATGGCGCAAAACATAAACCACATAGAACGGTTGAGAGGAAAATATTCTTATTCATCTTTTATACCTTTGTTTGTAATGTAACCAATATATAGATTAAAAAATGCGCGAGATTAAACAATGCAAATCGAGTAAATTTCTCAGCTTATATGTTTAATTTATATAGTTCCTCTGCAAAGTTAAATTACAGTGCTTTATTGTTATGCGAGTTAAGTGCGATTTATCTCAGGATAAATTCAACTGAATTTGTCTACTTTATAGTGAAATTTGCTATAATGCTCAGCTATTCTTTTTTATCTCTCAATTACCACTATGCATTATCCTAAAGTATACGATGTCATTGTTATCGGTGGCGGTCACGCCGGTACGGAAGCGGCTCTGGCTGCAGCGCGTATGGGTCGACAGACTTTACTCTTAACTCATAACATTGAGACTTTAGGGCAGATGAGCTGTAACCCGGCCATCGGTGGTATTGGTAAATCGCATTTGGTGCGTGAAATTGATGCCTTGGGCGGTGCGATGGCACTGGCTGCCGATAAAGGCGGTATTCAATTCCGTATTTTGAACTCGCGTAAAGGTGCTGCAGTACGTGCAACACGTGCGCAGGCTGACCGTGTGCGTTATAAAGCGGCTATTCGCGAAACATTAGAAAACCAAGCAAACCTTGATATTTTTCAGCAAGCCGCAGATGACCTGATTGTTGAAGGCGATACCGTTAAAGGTGTGGTTACCCAAATGGGTATCCGTTTTGATGCGAAAACTGTGGTGCTGACAGCAGGTACATTCTTAGGTGGTGTCATCCACGTTGGTCTGGAGAAATCTAGCGGTGGTCGTGCTGGTGATCCGCCATCTATTTCACTTGCACATCGTTTGCGTGAATTAAACTTGCCAGTAGGTCGTTTAAAAACAGGTACACCACCACGTATTGACGCGCGTTCAGTGGATTTCTCTGTGATGACACCACAGCCGGGTGATTTCCCATCTCCGACCATGTCATTCATGGGGGATGTGTCTATGCATCCTGAGCAGGTAAATTGCTATATCACGCATACCAATGAACGCACGCATGAAATCATTCGTGGCGGTTTAGACCGTTCACCGATGTACACGGGTGTGATCGAAGGTGTTGGACCACGTTATTGCCCATCGATTGAAGATAAGATTCACCGTTTTGCCGATAAAGATTCTCACCAAGTCTTCTTGGAGCCTGAAGGCTTGGATACACATGAGCTTTATCCAAATGGTATTTCGACTTCTTTACCGTTCGACGTTCAGTTTGAACTGGTTCGCTCGATCCGTGGTATGGAAAATGCGCACATTCTTCGTCCGGGCTATGCCATTGAATACGATTACTTCAACCCACAAGCGTTGAAATTTACCCTTGAAACCAAAGCAATTAATAACTTGTATTTCGCCGGTCAAATCAACGGCACAACCGGTTATGAAGAAGCGGGTGCGCAGGGTTTGCTTGCAGGCTTGAACGCTGCACGCCGTGCTTGGGATCAGGAGCAATGGACGCCAAAACGTGATGAAGCATACATGGGTGTTCTGGTCGATGACCTGATCACATTAGGTACCAAAGAACCATACCGTATGTTCACCTCACGTGCCGAATACCGTTTGATGCTGCGTGAAGATAACGCAGATCAGCGTTTAACAGCCATTGGTCGTGAAATGGGTCTGGTGGATGACGCGCGTTGGGCAGTGTACTGTGAGAAAATGGAAGCAGTGGAAAAAGAAACAGGCCGTTTGCAACACTTGTGGGCCGCACCAAATAACCCAATGGGTAAGAAATTCGTTGAGATGACCGGTGCAGACCTGTCTAAAGAATGTTCGGCGATTGATTTGTTGAAACGTCCAAACATTTCATTTGCTCAAATTGCAGAGTTAACCAATTCTGAAGTATCACCATTTGTCGGTGAGCAAATTGAAATTGCAGTGAAATATGCGGGTTATATTAATCGTCAGCATGAAGACGTCGCACAAATGAAACGTCTTGAAGAAACCCGTATTCCTGCGGATTTCGATTATGACATCGTGTCAGGTCTGTCCCGTGAAATTACCCTGAAACTGAAAGATGTTCGTCCTGAAACATTGGCGCAAGCCAGCCGTATTCCGGGTGTAACGCCTGCAGCAGTTCAACTGGTGATGATTACAATTCGTAAGAATGCACAAGCAAAGAAATCTGCTTAAGATTTTGCGCTAAAAAAGCCCGCGTTAAGCGGGCTTTTTATCGGCTTGTAGTTTTGTATAAGTTTTGACTATCGTTGAATTAAAAATAACTACAATTAAATTAAGTCTTTGATAAATATATATAATAAATATTATTAAGATGTGTTAAGTCTATAAATACAATCTTTTAGGTCTAATTTGGAGGGTATTTACACATGTTGATGTGCTTAAACCCGACTATTGTCGTGCTATTTCTCTATCAAGATTAGGTTAAGAATAATGCAACGGATCGTCACACTATCAAACGGTTTGTGAATTATTGATGGAGATCAGTCATGGCGCAGCCATATAGCGGAAAAGCCCAAAAAATATTAACCATATTCTTATGTTTTTGGGTCGCATTTTTTGAAGGTTTTGACCTTCAAGCTCCCGGGATTGCAGCGAAAGGAATTGCGGCAAGCTTTAGTTTAGATCAAATCCAAATGGGCTATGTATTTAGTCTGGGTGTCTTTGGAATGCTATTTGGCGCATTCTTTGGCGGACGTATTGCGGACTATTTGGGACAAAAGAAAGTCCTAATGCTTTCTGTGACTATTTTTGGTCTGTTCATGTCGCTGACTGCAATTGCACCAAGCGTCGAAGTTTTATATGCAGCGCGTTTCTTTACCGGTCTGGGTTTGGGTGCGGCAATGCCAACCATGATTTCAGTCGTCGGTGATGAAGCAACCGAAGCCAACCGTGGCAAGCTAAATAGTCTGATGTATTGTGGTTTACCGGTAGGGGCGATCTTTGTTGCTGGTCTGGCTATGCTACTTCCGGATATTCAATGGCAAACCTTATTCCTGATTGGGGGATTAACACCTTTAGCACTGATTCCATTAATGGCGTTTATTCTTAAAGATAAACCTAAGGTGAATGCGGAGGTTCAGGTCTATGGAGAAGCTGTGCCGGGTATGGCTGAGGTGTTGTTCAAGCAGCAACAGTATAAAAATACAGTGCCTCTTTGGGTTGGTTTCTTTTTTACCTTGATGATCAATTATATTTTGATCAGCTGGTTACCTAACTTGCTTATGGAACAAGGTTTGCAGAAATGGTGTTCCAGGTGGGCGCTGTCATTGGAACCCTAAGCCTGGGTTATTTACTGGACCGTTTAAAGCTCTGGCAAATGGCGACTATCATTTATAGTGGCTTGTTTGTTGCCTTGGTATTGCTATTCACCACAACTTCTATTCCGTTATTAATTTTGGCGGGAGTCATGGGGGGTATTTTCTCTACAGGTGGCCAATCTATTCTGTATGGGATCTCACCAATTTTTTATTCAGGCGCAGGTAAAGTCACCGGTGTGGGCAGTGCGATTTCTCTAGGGCGCTTAGGGGCGATGACTGGCCCATTATTAACCGGAAAAATTCTGGCTTTAGGTTTGGGAACCACAGGTATTCTTATGGCAAGCTTGCCAGCGGTCGTGGTATCGGCCGTCGCGGTGACGGCATTGTCTCGCTATAAAGCAGCACATAAATAAGCCAATCCTCCATAATCAGATTAAAGTAAGGAATCTCAGGATTCCTTTTTTATCGCATGGTGTTTTATTTAGCGGAGCCTAGAGCGGAAATTTGCTAAAATATCCGAATAGCAAACAGATTGATTTTGATATGCCTTACCAACTGATCCAACTCGATATTCAGGCTACGGATAATATTGCCTGCCCACATTGCCAGCAGAATGTGATTGACTGGGCAGAAGAGCAGTATGTGCAACCTTGTGAACATACTTTGTTTATTGCCATGGATATTGGCTTTGAATATATGACCGATGAATTCGAACAGAGCATGCCGCGTTCTGTAGATGACTTGCATGCCAATGATGATCAGGTGAATATGCTGGATGAAATCACTCAGGCAACCTATCCAGATTATCTGATTTACAAGTCTGATCTGGGCATAGATGGGTATTTCCGCTATGTGGGTTTTACTGCATAAATCATCATCAATAAAAAAGCGCCAATCGGCGCTTTTTTATATGGAAAGACTCTGTACACGACAAATTTCACAGAACCCTTATCCTATCAGGATTCTGCTTTCTTAAAATTGCCAAAATTTCCTTAAACTCTTCTTTTTTCCCAAAACCAATTAAACGCTGAATCGCCA
>SPVA01000084.1 GCA_013530545.1 Acinetobacter lwoffii | reverse complement strand
TCAATACCGGCAGCAGCAGCAGAGCGAAGCAGGGTGCCTACATTACCCGGATCCTGTACATTTTCCAGAATCAAAGTGTCTGCTTTAAAATCCAATGCATAATTTGCTGTTGGTAAAGTCACCACAGCTAAACAGGCTAAAGATGTTCCTAAGGTACTTAAATCTTTGTATAAAGACTCGCTTAGAACAAAGACCATACCTGTGTATTTTGCGAGAATTTTCTCGAAATCAGGATGTGAAAGTGCATGTTCAGTGGTGAAAATAGAATCAATTTTACGGTTTTCATGTAACCAGGCGAGAGACAGATGCGTGCCTTCTAAAACCGTTTGACCTTGTTTTTTACGATAGGTATTTTGTTCGATTAAACCACGTAAGTGTTTAATCTTTGGATTGTCTTTTGAATCAAGAAAAAAAGTTGGCATGGGAGATATAATCCACGGCAGCCGATTCAATATCGACTGCCGCTATAAAAATTAGTTGTGGTAGCTGGTCACAAGATCAACTTCGTTTTTAGAACCAATGATCACTGGCACACGTTGATGTAGATCTGTCGGTTCGATCTCAAGAATACGCACACGACCTGTAGTTGATGCACCGTCAGCCTGTTCCATGAGCATGCTCATTGGGTTAGCTTCATACATTAAACGCAGACGGCCAGCTTTAGCCGGATCTTTAAGGTCATATGGATACATGAAGATACCGCTACGGCAAAGAATACGGTGAATGTCGCCCACCATACAAGCAACCCAACGCATATTGAAGTCTTTTTCACGAGGACCGGTTTTGCCTGCTAACAATTCATCGATATAACGCTGTACTGGTGCTTCCCAATGACGTTGATTCGACGCATTGATCGCATATTCTTTAGTATCTGCAGCTACCTGAATTGCTTCAGAAGTCAGTAGGAATTCTTGAGTCTCAGGGTCATAGGTAAAGAACACTACGCCTGCGCCGACGGTCAATGCCAACATGGTCGATGGACCATAAAGCACATAACCTGCAGCTACCTGATGAACACCGGCTTGCATAAAGTCTTCTGCCTGAGTCACGGCATTTTTTGCAGGAAGAATCGAAAAAATGGTACCAACACACATATTGATGTCGATATTGCTTGAACCGTCTAATGGATCGAACAATACCAGAAATTGACCATTTTCTTGTGCAGGGGTGAATTCATCCAGTTCTTCTGAGGCCAAACCACCCACATTTGGATGTTGCTGCAAGGCATCAATCAAATAGTCATTAGAAATGACATCCAGCTTCTTTTGCTCTTCGCCTTGAACGTTTTCATGCTGTGCACTTCCCAATACACCCGCTAAAGCACCTTTTTGCAGTAATTGATCAATGTCTTTGCAAGTGTTTGCAATCGTTTCAATAACTTGTGCAAGTTCAGGTGTGAGATTCCCGCTTTGTTGTTGTAAAAACTGGGATAAAGTGCGGTATGACATAGGGGAAACTCCAAAACTTAAATCGGGAAAAAATGATCAAAACGATATGCGGCTATATTTTAGATGAGAACGTACTAAAAGAAAAATTAAACTGGATTATTTGTATCGATTTTGCCCTTGCAACTCCTGCGGAAAGTGCTATGTTGAAGACAAAGGAAAATTGAGAATAGGAGCACAGATATGACAACATTGAAGTTTGATGCGACTCCAACGCCAAGCGAAGGCATTACTTTAGATGATATCTCTGAAGACAAGATGAAAGAAGCCTGGCGGGATTATGAAGCAAAACCAGAGTACAAACAATTCAATAAACATGACCTGATCGAATCGATGCATCCGGCTGAACAAGATCAGCTTCCCAAGTAGACCGATTCTTTCATTGAAGCAAATAAAAAGCACTCATGATTGAGTGCTTTTTATTTGATGAAACCATCATGAATGAAAATTATTTCAACAATGGTGGTACCGCTTCATAATTAATTTCTACACGGCGGTTTTCTTTCCAGGCATTTTCGTCATGGCCCGCATTGATTGGCATTTCCTTGCCATAGCTAACTGCTTCTAGTTGACCAGGATTAACACCAGTCGTCACCAAGAAGCTTTCTACTGCTTTGGCACGACGCTCGCCAAGTGCCATGTTGTATTCACGGGTACCGCGTTCATCGGTATGGCCGGTGAGTGCTACACGTGAATTGGCATTGGCCATCAGGAATTGCGCATGGGCTTGCAGCGTATTTAGATCTTCATTGCTGAGTTCAGTACTGTCATAGTCAAAATGCACCACGCGTTTTGCCAAGAATGCTTTATTTTCTGCAGTAACACCTTTTGCAGAAGCACCTGCCATGTTTTGTGCATTCAGTGCTGCATCTTCACTCAGACCTTGAGTATTCACAGTTGTTGTACCGGTCGTATCTAAACCGCCCGTTTGAACTTCAGCGGCAGGCTTACGGCTCGCACAACCTGTCATGACAACAGCTGCTGCTAAAAGTGGCAAGGCAAATAATTTTACTTTGTTCATCTTCATCTCCATGAAGTTTGATTATGGGGTAAAGGGTTTATCAATATAAAAATCTTATTTTGGCGCCCAAGCCGGTTCACGGACTTCACCCGTTTCACTTGGTAAATTCATACGGAAGCGGCCATCCAGCGACATGATCGACAAGAGTCCGCGTGCACCTTCACGGGTGGCATAGACTACCATCTGGCCATTTGGCGAGAAGCTTGGCGATTCGTCCAGCGTCGTTGGCGTCAGAATATTGTTCACACCAGAGGTCATGTCCTGAACCGCAACTCGATAGTTACTGCCGCTTGGACGATGAACTAATGCAAGTTTTTTACCATCTGCGCTCAGCGTGCCGCGCGCGTTGAATGCACCACGGAAGGTCAGGCGTTTATTGCTACTTGATTCAAGATCATGGCGGTAAATTTGTGGAGAACCGCCACGGTCAGAAGTGAAAATAAAAGATTTTCCATCTGGTGAATAACGTGCTTCAGTATCAATGGCACTGTCATTGGTCATACGTTGTAGCTGACGCGTTTCCAGATTCATCTGGTAGATTTCCGGATTGCCGTGCATAGAAGCAGTAAACAGCATGCTCTTGCCATCTGGAGAGAAGCTCGGCGCACCATTCAAGCCGCGGAAGCTGGCCAGTTTTTCACGTTGTCCGGTCGCCAGATCCTGTACATAAATCGCCGGGCGTTTGGTTTCAAAGGACACATAAGCGATTTTTTTGGCATCTGGTGTCCATGCTGGAGAAAGGATTGGATCACGTGAGGTCAAAATGGTCTTTGGCTGTTCACCATCGGTATCGGCAATCTGCAAGGTATAGCGCTGTTCCGGCGTAGCAGGATTACGCAGCACATAGGCAATACGTCCGCTAAAGTCACCTGGAATGCCGGTCAATGCCTGATAGATGGCATCACTGATCATATGCCCTGCCTGACGGGTGCGTGAGGCTGGAACAGTCAGCAATTCATTTAATAGATATTGTTTTTTTTCGACATCATAGAGCTGATACTGGATTTCAAAAGAACCATCGGCTGTGGCCTTGGATGAACCGGTGACCACATAGGGAACACCAGCCGATGCCCAAGCTTCTGCATTCGGATTATTCAATGTCGCTGTTGCAGGCAGGTTTTTTGAAGCACTGGTAAAGCGGCCAGAACGATTCAGGTCATTTTCCACAATAGGATAAATGCTCTGATCCTGGCTGAAAGGTACAACGGCAATTTTAGGTGCTGCCTCAGGTGCCTTGGTAATTTCCAGATGCAATTGGGCATAGGACTGGGTTGCCAATACAGGGCTTAAAGTGCTAATGATTGCGAGGCAGAGTAGATGTTTGCGAGTCTTTTCCATCATTCGTTATTTACTCAAATCAACGGATTTATTGTATAGGTGCTTGGGCTACATCATCGCATGGATTTAATAGAATAAAACCATGAATTTATGACCAAACTGTTATGACACTGTGAAAAGTGAATATTATTCAATCAATTTGAAGTGAAGTTTAGCTTAAAAAATAAAAGCCATCACAACATTATTTATGTGATGGCTCCGTTTTTATTGTGCAGTAAAGGTTGAGGTAAAGCTTCGTGCTTCACGGCGTGCATCTGGATCGGAAGGCATTGGATAAGGTGCAGCAGCACGGACTGCAGCTTCTACACTGGCTTTCATGTCTGAATCACTTGAATTCACAATGACCGAGACCACACCGCCATTATCATTCAGGGTTACACGTGCAGTCGCACGCTGGCCTGATGATCCGACTGGTGTATCCCAGGCGCGTTTGATCTTATTTTCAAAATCGCGCTTCGCAGTGGATGCAATCCGTTTTGATTCCGCTTTTTTCTGTGCAGCTTCTTCAGCAGCCTGTTTAGCGGCTGAAGCTTTGGCCTCTGCATCAGCTCTGGCTTTTGCTTCGGCATCTGCTTTGCGCTTGGCGTCTGCATCCGCTTTTGCCTTAGCGTCGGCATCTGCCTTGCGTTTGGCATCAGCGTCGGCTTTTGCTTTAGCAGCCGCATCCGCTTTGGCTTTCGCATCAGTGTCCGCTTTGCGTTTTGCCGCTGCATCATTTTTAGCCTTAGCTGCCGCGTCTGCTTTGGCTTTAGCCGCTGCATCGGCTTTAGCTTTCGCATCCGCATCTGCTTTACGTTTCGCCGCTGCATCATTATTGGCTTTTGCTGCCGCATCTGCCTTTGCTTTAGCAGCAGCTTCAGCCTTACGTTTGGCATCAGCCTCTGCTTTGGCTTTTGTTGCAGCATCCGCTTTTTGCTTGGCAGCTAAGTCAGCTTTTTTCTGTGCTTCCAGTTTGGCTTTTTGAGCAGCATCGGCTTTGCGTTGTGCATTCAGTTCAGCTTGGCGTGCAGCTTCGGCTTCCGCCTTGGATTTTTGCGCTGCATCGGCTTTAGCTTTGGCTGCTGCCTGTTTGGCCTGTTCAGCGGCTTGGGCACGTTTTGCTGCTTCCGCTGCTTGCTGCGCAGCCTTGGCTTGTGCTGCCTCTGCCGCTTTTAGCTCCTGCTGCGCTTTTTGTGTATCGACTTTTGGCGGAGGTGGAGTCACAGGTACAGCAGGGGCAGCAGTTGGAATGACAGGAGCCGGTTCTATACTGGGTTCAGCAGTTTGGGTAATTTCTTCTGCGACGTTTTCATGTGCAGTTTCCTCAAATTCGGTTTCTTCGCGAGTCACCGGTTTAAGGTCTTCTGGCTTGATCAGAACGGTTTTGATCTGTTTTGGCGGTTCAGGGGGTTTACTCATGCCCAGATAAAGTAAGCCCACCAAAGCCACTGCATGGATGCCGAGCGTAAATCCAATCGCAATTGCTTTTTTTTGAAAGGGCGGTTTCTGATAATTTTTCATACTTTATTCTAGGGGTTTGGTCAGTAAACCGACTTGAGAAAGGCCAGCATCCTGCAGGCTGGACATCAAGGCCATGACATCGCCATATGGACGGGTATTATGGCCATTGATCACGACATTGAGCACCTTGTTTTCATTTTGTGCCTGGGTTTGGGCATCAACCAGAGTACGCGTCAATTCTTCCAGTGTGACCGGACCAGTCGCCTGATTTTTATATTCTAGATAATATGAACCATCTTCTTTCAGTGTGACAATGGTCGGGGCATCCTTGGATTCGATCGGTAATGCGTTGGCCTGAGGCAAGTCAACCTTGATGCCACTGGTAATCATCGGAGCGGTGACCATAAAGATCACCAGAAGTACCAGCATGACATCGATATATGGTACGACATTCATGTCACTTTTCAGTGGCTTTTTAATACGCTGAAAGCGTCCTGAACCTTGAATCGCCATTAGTCTTTGTCCTGAGTTACGCCCACAGACTGACGTTGCAATAGCGCCACCATTTCTTCGGCAAATAGCGCACGGTCAGAGTAGACCGTTTCACCTTTGGCCGTGAAGTGGTTAAAGGCCAATACCGCTGGAATGGCTGCAAACAGACCGATCGCTGTTGCAATTAGTGCTTCGGCAATACCGGGTGCGACTGTCGCCAAAGTCACCTGATCAACATCTGCCAGGCCAATGAAGGCGTTCATGATGCCCCAGACTGTACCGAACAGACCGACATAAGGCGCAACCGAGCCGATACTTGCTAATGCACCCAGACCTTGTTCCAGATGACCTTGGTCACGGCTTAAACCGACACGCAGAATACGCTCTGTCCCTTCAATCGACTGGGCAGTTGGCGCATGGCGTTTTTTCAGTTTCAGGAACTCGCCCAGACCCTGATAGAAAATATCTTCAAGGCCAGTGCGTTTGGAATTGAGTTGTGCATTGTTATACAGGGTATTCAGCTCAGCACCAGACCAGAAGATTTTCTGGAAATGTTCATCATCGGCCTGGGCTTTTTTATAACTCGTATAGAGCCTGGCAATCAGATACCAGCTATATATTGAGGCTAACAGGAGAGAAAGCATCACCAGTTGTACGACAGGGCTTGCTTGTAAAATAAGATCTGAAACTTGAAGAGATGATTCTAACTGAGTCGCCATAGTTGTTACGTGTGCCAATAAATTTTTTTAGTCTTGTTCCAATTCTTTTTGAATTAGTTCGCGGATTTCATCCGGGAGTCGACGTGGTCGCATCTCTGCACTGATACATGCCAACTCAACCTCACCTGATGCAAGCATGATTTCACCACGATAAATATTTTGTTGCAATACAAATGATGAAGCTTTACATGAAATGACACGTGCCGTAACAGTAATTAAATCATCCATCAGGATCGGACGCATGTATTTGACATTAATTTTATGCACCACAAAATTGTAGTCTGTCTGATGCCAGTAATGGCTCACTCCAGCGGCACGTAACCATTCGGTACGGGTACGTTCCATATAGCGAATATGATTGGCGTGATAGACAATGCCACCCGCATCAGTATCTTCAATATAAACGCGGATATTGAATTCAAAGTGATTCGCCATAGTTTTGTTCCATGCAGATTTTCGAAATTTTTGCTTGTTTTTAGATGCAGGAAAGGGATTAGAGTTTGCCGGATTCCTGCCAACAGTCAAGCAATTTAGCGGTTCAAAGTTTAGCATTGTGAGTTTTGAGACCAATGGCACAAGGTGTCAAATCTGGAGAGAAGTCGCCAAGATGAAGTACTGAGCGCTTAACAGCTCATTTATAAAACAGCAGCAGATACTAAAATGCGCGAGTCCTTGGAGCCGCGCATTTTTAGTAATAGAAGATTAGCCTTTATTTTTCTGTTTCCAGTTGGCCTGAACCTGCTCGGCCACTTTTGGATAGTCCAGAATAAAACGGACATGGCTTTCGACCCCGGTTTTCAAGGTCGCATCATCGACAATGAAATTCGGGTTGTGGTTCGGTGCGGCTTTTGCCGGATCCTGATCTGCTGGTGTGGCACCAACAAACACGAAGAGCGATGGCATGAGCTGGCCATAGTAAGCAAAGTCTTCACTGGCGCTGGCATTGTTGTCTAAAACATGCAATTTATCTTCACCATGCACGCTCGCTAATGTCGGGCGCATCAATTCAGTCAAGGTTTTATCATTGGTGGTCACTGGTGCATAAGGTGCAATTTCGACTTTCACCTTGACGTCATTGGCTGCGGCATTGTGTTCCAGCATTTTCGGCAAGTCTTTTAAAATGCCTTGACGTACATCTTCACTATTGGAGCGGATGGTGCCAACCATATTGACCTGATCTGGAATGACGTTACCGGTGGTGCCGCCCTGAATGCTGCCAATACTGACCACACCCATTCCTTTGGTCAGGTCGGCTTTACGGCTGATCAGACTTTGTAAATTGGTCACCATCTGGGCAGAAGCATAAATCGGGTCTTTACCTGCCCAAGGCATGGAGCCATGTACCTGACTGCCATTGACCTGAATACGTAGATGATCGGCACTATTCAAAATCGCACCATCTTTGTAGAAGATATTGCCGCTTGGCATGCCTGCCATGACATGCATCCCGAAAATCACTTCAGGTTTTGGATTTTTTAAGGCACCGTCGGCAATCATTTTACGTGAGCCAATCTGATCGCCATGAGTGAAGTTATCAATATCTGCACCGCCTTCTTCAGCCGGCTGGAATACAAACACCACTGTCCCCGCAATTTTATCTTTATTGGCGGCCAGAACTTTGGCTGCACCCAACAACATCGCAGTATGTGCATCATGTCCACAGGCATGCATCACATAAGATTCTTTGCCTTGATAAATCGCTTTTTGCTTGCTGGCGAAAGGCGCGGGTGCAGTTTCTTTAATTGGCAATGCATCCATATCTGCGCGTAAGGCCATCACAGGGCCGGGTTTTGCACCTTTTAATACACCGATTACACCAGTTTTGGCATAGCCTTTACGTACTTCAATGCCGTAGGATTTTAATTCTTTTTGGACCAGTTCCGAGGTTTTAAATTCCATGTTGCCCAGTTCAGGATGCTGGTGGATATGCTGGCGTAATTTGATGGTGTGTGCTTCAGCAGCTTGTACAGAATCATCAATCCAGTCGGCCAGGCTGAGCTGGCTACAGAAAAGAAGAGGGAGACAAAGGGATATCTGCTTATACATATTCATACTTCGGGAGAACCTTAAGAATTTGAAATGGTTAAAGTGATTCTTTAGGATGGCATACTGATCTAATTTTGACCAAAACCCTCTAAGTATTTTTTAATACTTTAAAGGTATTGTTGGTGTTAATATCTGTTCTCAAAGAGCTTTATTTGTTCTTTTACATTGTAAAAATATGTATCTAAATTGATTTTTTATATTTATAAGGTATGAAAACTATAAAAATTTCAGGCTAAAAAGGGATAAAAACGATTACCTCTATATCAATAATCTGAATGAAGTGAAGATTTTTTAAACCTCTTAAACTTATTTTGGCACTTAGATTGCATTCACTCTTTCGTAATATTTTTTATGACGGAAATTGAACACATGTTAAAACCTTTGGCTTTATCTCTGGCAGTAGCTTCAAGCTTAAGTTTTATTTCGACAAGCCTATGGGCTGAAGACTTTAAGATACTGAAACAGCTGGAAAATAAACCGACATTACTCAAAAGTGGTGAATATAAAGGTCATTATTATGTGCCGAGTACCTTAAATACGATTACTTGGGGTTATCTGCCAAATAAAGATGCAAAACCTGTCTTGACTGTCCCTTCAGGTAGCACAGTTACTTTCGATACAGTTTCGCATGAAGGGCTGCTGGAAGATCAAGGCCGCAATGCAGAGAAATATTTCACATCAAAAGGTGTCAAGCCTGAACAAGTTTTAGATGAAGCCAAGCTGATCACGAATTCCAAATTAAAACATGATTTCCATAAAGATGGACCACACATTATTACCGGGCCTGTCTATGTAGAAGGGGCAATGCCGGGCGATATTCTAAAGGTGGAGATTTTAAAAGTTGAACCGCGTGTGCCTTATGGCGTGATTTCAAACCGTCATGGCAAAGGGACCTTACCCGAATTTCCGAAACGTCAGAAACATGAGCATGCATCTCCAGCCAATCCTGATGCTTATGGCAACGTGTCCATTTTTACCCCAATTGAGAAAAATGCGGATGGTGTATGGGAAGGCGTTTTAAAAACTGAATCTGGTAAAGCGATTCGTTTCCCGCTGAATCCGTTTATGGGCACGATGGGCGTTGCACCAAATACCAGTGAGCCTGTGCACTCTGTACCACCATCATTTTATGGCGGGAATATCGACATCAATGAATTAGGAGCAGGGGCTACGGCCTATTATCCTGTACAGGTGCCAGGTGCTTTGTTCTATACAGGTGATAGTCACTTTGTACAAGGTGATGGTGAGGTGGCTTTAACTGCCTTGGAAGGTTCGGCACGTGCGACTTTAAAATTCACTTTACTTAAATCTGGCAAGGATAAAATTCCAGGTGCAGAGATTAAACAGCCGCTGGCTGAAAATGCTGAATTCTGGATTACGCCGGGTCTGGATGAAGACTTAGATGAAGCCATGCGTAAATCCACCCGTGAAGCGTCTGAAGAAATTGCCTATGCCTACTTAAGTGCTGCGACTGACTTTGAAGTGTCACAAGTGGTCGATCGAACCAAAGGTATTCATGCCATGATTCGTAAAGCGGATTTTAAGGAGTTTAAGAAAGAAGAGAAGTAATTTTTTTTATTTAGTTTTTTATTTTGTGCTTTTGCCAACTGATTCAGGCATGGTCAGTTGGCTTTTTCTTTTGTGATACTTTGAAAATGTTTAGAATGTTGATAATAAAAATTCATTTAAGTTAAAAGGGGTGGGTGTGGCAGAGCAGAATAATAATGAAGTGATGATTCAGCTTCCGTGGACAGTGCCACAACAACCTTTAGTACAAACTACAAGTATGGTCGAAAATCCAAATAAGAAAATGGAACTTAATCTCACTCATTCGACAGATACAACAGCAATATCATCTTTCGCTTTATCCGTAATTATCGCTTTAATTTTAGGAAGTTTAGCGACTTGGCTAGCTTATTGGTATGGACGGAAAAGTTTTGATTTAACTAAGCAATCCTTTGATTCTTTAATTGAACAAATTAAAAGTTCCGAGAAAATTACTTTGACTACTAATCAAGAGTTGATAAAAAGCCAAGAGAGCCAAAAAAAATTTGAATTATCATTTCAAAGAAAAGAGGCAGACAGAGCTGAATTTAGGAAGCTTTCCTTTGAATATATTAGTACAGTGAAACTGACTTTAAAATTTCTACTTATAAAGTTGTCTAATATTGAAGATGAATCGTGGGCATATTTAGTACTTAGATTCTCAAATGAAGTGCAACAGAGATTAAATTATTGGAAGGAAGCAAGATGAGCTAGCATTTTGCTTCCGACCGACCAAAGTCAAAGTTGCATCATGAACTATACTCATCTTAC
>SPVA01000067.1 GCA_013530545.1 Acinetobacter lwoffii | reverse complement strand
TTTGCCAGTGTTGATCTGTCAGCATGGTACGAGGCATAGCGAATAGTAAAATTGGGTTTGGCGATTTGATTTTACTACTTCGCTATTTTTTTAAGCTAAAAGTGTCAACACACCCTAGTACTTTAGGCTAACATTTAACCAAATAGTTGATTATTTAGAAATTTTATACTTTTTCTGCAACTTTCATCCATCGGAAAATTGGAATTAAACTGAAAATTGCTATGATCACGATCAGGTTTAGATAATTTTGATAGCCTAAAGCATCTCCAAAAATGCCACTCAGGCTATAAAGTCCCCCACTTACCGTGGCCATCAGCGCCACCTGAAAGGTAAAATCAGTACCGGCCAGATACTTGCGACTGTATTGCATGACCAAGGTCAGCATGACCACCAAAAGCATGGCAGAGATCATGTCTTCGGCGGCATTAATCAGATATATCATCCAGTTTTCTACTTTTTTTTGGGTTTCATACTGGGCAGCCAGCCAGGCGTAGGCCATTAAGCCCAATATTTTTAGAATTGAGAAAACGATCAAACTCGAGCTGCGCGACCAGTACTTCAGACACCAACCGGCCAGTCCTGCCCCAATCAAGGCAGCCATGGCTCCCAGCATGGTGACATAAAGACCAATCTGGCTAAAGCTCAGTCCGAGATCTACCATTAACGGTTTTAATAAAGGCCCGGATAAACCATCGGCGATTTTAAAGGTCAGTAAAACCAGAAGCCACCTCGCCAAGCTTAAATCTGACCAGAAGTATTGAAAATAGGTTTTTATATTGCTGAATGCAGGTCGTTTATCAGCTGGCGTGATAATTTTTGAATGCTGAGGTTCTCTAAAAAGTAAAATGGGTAAAGTATTAATAAAGACCAGAGCGGCCAATAATAGAAAGGTGGCTTGCCATTGCAGCAGATCGAGCAACCATAATACTGCTCCACCTCCGACAATAAATCCCAGTCGTGAACCGATGACCTGAAAGGTATTACCCCAATGTTGCTGTTCATTTTTCAGAATATTGACCGCCAGTGCATCGGTGGCAATATCCTGCGTGGCGCCAATACCATTCATCAATAAAAGCGTGATAAAAAACAGTAGTAAATACAGCGGCTGATTCAAGGCCTGAATCGGTAGAAATGAGAGCCCAATCAATACAGCAACTGACAGCCATTGCAAGGGAATAATCCAGCTACGGTAATGACCTTGGGCGCTCGATCCGTGCCGATCAACCCAAGGTGCCCAGAATATTTTAATCGACCAAGGTATCATCAGCAGGCCAAAGCCCCCGATATGCGCCAGCGATACCCCTTCAGCCCGCAGAATGACCGGCAAGGCATGTGTCATAAATCCGACCGGAAGCCCCTGTGCCCAATACAGCGAAAACAGTAAGATATAGATATTCCGCATATGCAGGCCAAGTCCTTTAGGTGAAAATGCATTAACGGCATTTAAGATGCCATACATTTTGCCAATGATCCGGATTTTACAACAGTCTAATATAATCAAAAATAAAGAAAAATTAGTTTCAGGAAGAGACAGAAGCAATGACCCAAACACGTTTCCCTCGGCTATCGCCACATGTCCCGGCCCGCGGCAGCAAGTTGAGCCGGACTTTTTTCAGGCAGCTTTTTTTGGCCCAAGGCTGGCATCTGGAAGGCGAATTTCCAGACTTAGCTAAAGCAGTCGCGATTATTTCTCCGCATACTTCCAATATTGATGCATGGCTGGGTTTTAACGCCCTGCTCGGTCTCGGTATACAGATTACAATTTTTGGTAAAGACAGCCTGTTCCGCACACCACTGAAGCCGGTTCTGGAATGGATTGGCGTCGTTCCGGTGGTGCGCGATAGTCCGCAAGGTCATACCCGACAGATTGTAGACATCATTGAAAAATCAGAACAGATCTGGGTCGGTATGGCACCGGAAGGTTCACGTAAAGCACCAGAAAAAATTCGCAGCGGTTTTTATCATATTGCCAAGGCAGCCCATTTGCCGATTGTGATGTTTTCCTTTGATTACGATATCAAGACCATTCATATCCTGGGCGTGTACCATCTGACTGGTGATTATGAATATGACCTGGAACAGATTTATCAGCATTATCAAGGTAAATTCTCAGCCAAAAATCCTGACTGGGTGGCCAAGCCGTTACAAAAGCTTTTGAAAAAAGACTAGGCAAATACGGCTTTTTTTGATGTGATAGCCTGAATTTTGTTGATTTAATCACCAGTTTTTATAATGAAATTAGCCCGTTATGCCTTGATCGGCTGTCTTGGATTCAGTCTTGCAGCCTGTGACAAAGCCACTAAAACACCCACGCCTGCCACGCCAATAAAAGCCCGTGAACCTGTCGTCGCCATTGCCCTCGGTGGTGGCGGTGCCAAAGGTTTTGCCCATATTGGCGTCATTAAAGTGCTCGAATCACACGGCATCAAACCGAAGATTGTCACCGGAACCAGTGCTGGCAGTTTTGTCGGTAGCTTATATGCCAGTGGTAAATCGCCTTATCAGTTACAGCAGATTGCCCTGAATTTTAAAGAATCGGATATCCGCGATTTAACCTTGAACCGGCAAGGGATTATTGCTGGGCAAAAATTGCAGGATTTCGTCAATAAGAATGTAGCGAACAAACCAATTGAACAATTCCCAATTCGTTTTGCTGCAGTTGCCACTCGCCTGGACAATGGCCGCAAGGCAGATTTTATTAAAGGCAATGCCGGACAGGCAGTTCGTGCTTCCTGTAGCATTCCGAATGTGTTTGTGCCTGCAGTGATTGGTGGAAGCAAATATGTCGATGGCGGTCTGGTCAGTCCGATTCCGGTCAAGACCGCCAAAGATATGGGAGCAGACATTGTGATTGCCGTGGATATTTCTGCCCGTCCGGATGGTAATAAGGCTCTAAATATGTGGGGCGTACTAGACCAGACCCTGAATATTATGGGACAGCAAAGCATTCATGAGGAACTGAGTCAGGCCAATGTGGTGATCCAGCCCAAAGTCGGCCATATTGGTACTTTAGACCTGAAAGCCAGTAATGCGACCATTCTGGAAGGTGAAAAGGCTGCTCAGCTGAAAATCCGTACTATTGAAAAAGCCATTAGCAACTTCAAGCAGTCTCCCGCGGCATTTAAACCGCCACGTCCGGCAAAATTTTGATGCATGAATTTTTTATATTCATCTGCGGCCGCATCTGCTACATTGAAGATCAATCATATAAAGATGATGATTAATTAAATACTTAGCGATATAGGTCACGATATGGAATTAGTTCTTGAACCTTGGCACTGGTTTGTATTAGGCATCCTTCTGATTCTATCGGAATTACTACTGCCCGCATTTGCTGCCCTGTGGTTCGGGATCGGTGCCATCATGGTTGGCGTCCTGTACTGGATGTTCCCGATGATGGGACTGACGACCCAGCTCCTGACCTGGATCGTACTTTCTGTACTGTGTACGCTGCTCTGGTTCAAGTTTATCAAACCGCTTTCCATTGACAAGACCAAAGCCGGTCTGTCGCGTGAGGCGACCATTGGTCAAGTGGGCATGGTGATTCAGATCAATCTGGATCATGGGCAAATCCGGGTGCGTTTTCCGATGCCAGTTTTAGGTTCGGATGAATGGGAATGCCGAACTCTGGACCCAGTTCAAGTCGGAGATCGCGTTCGCGTCGTGGATATTCTGGGTAATGATCTGGTCGTACAACCCCACAGCACGAATTATCAAAATCAATAAGGTGAATAAGCTATGTCTGGTGGTTCTATCATTGTTATCGCGTTTCTGGCCTTTGTTGCGATTACCATTTTTAAAGGTGTGCGGATTGTGCCGCAAGGCTACAAATGGATCGTACAGCGTCTGGGTAAATACCACACCACGCTAAATCCGGGTCTGAATTTTGTCATTCCTTATGTCGATGAAGTCGCCTATAAAGTCACAACCAAAGATATCGTTCTGGATATTCCCTCACAGGAAGTGATTACCCGTGATAACGCGGTTTTGCTGATGAATGCCGTGGCCTATATCAACCTGACCACACCAGAAAAAGCCGTGTACGGGATTGAAAACTATTCCTGGGCGATTCAGAACCTGGTACAAACCTCACTGCGTTCGATTGTCGGTGAAATGGATCTGGATGATGCCCTGTCTTCGCGTGATCATATTAAGGCACGCTTGAAATCCAGTATTTCCGATGATATTTCGGATTGGGGTATTACCTTAAAAACTGTAGAAATTCAAGATATTAAACCTTCAATCACCATGCAGACCGCGATGGAAGAACAGGCCGCTGCTGAACGTCAGCGTCGTGCAACCGTCACCAAAGCTGACGGTGAAAAACAGGCCGCAATTCTGGAAGCGGATGGCCGTCTGGAAGCCTCACGTCGTGATGCCGAAGCGCAAGTGGTTCTGGCTGAGTCTTCACAACGTGCAATTGACATGGTGACTTCTGCCATTGGTGATAATGAAATTCCGGTCGCCTATTTACTGGGTGAACAGTATATTAAAGCCATGCAGGATATGGCCAAGTCGCCAAATGCCAAGACCGTGGTCCTTCCAGCCGATGTGTTAAATACGATCCGCGGTGTCATGGGTCGCCCTAACTAATTTATCTTTTGACTTTATACATAGGCAGCCCGAGGGTTGCCTATTTTTATTCGCGCAAGAAAATCTCAGCAAAAAATGTGAATTTATGGTTAAATTTCGCGTTTATTTTTGAAATCTACTGGATTTGATGTTGCCTGGCTTTCGGATTAAAGCTTTTCGCAGCTATCTTATTCCTTGTTTCGATCTACTGTCCAACTTAAAAATGGATACCGTATGAGCTCCCTAAATCCAACCTTAATTACTTTTCTTTTCTATATTGTCGCAATGGTGGTGATCGGCCTAATGGCTTATCGCGCGACAAGCAACTTTTCCGATTACATCTTAGGGGGCCGACGTTTAGGGAGTTTCGTAACTGCACTTTCTGCAGGGGCTTCCGACATGAGTGGCTGGCTACTGATGGGTCTGCCCGGTGCGATTTATCTTTCTGGTCTGTCTGAGATGTGGATTGCCATCGGTCTGATCATTGGTGCCTGGCTCAATTGGCTACTGGTCGCTGGTCGTCTGCGGGTGCATACCGAAGTCCAGCACAATGCCCTGACCCTGCCGGATTATTTCTCGAATCGTTTTAACGACCAGAAAAAAATCCTGCGTATTGTTTCGGCTTTCGTGATTCTGATTTTCTTTGCGATTTACTGTGCTTCCGGCATGGTTGCAGGTGCGCGTCTGTTCGAAAGCATGTTTGACATGTCTTACAGCACTGCGCTCTGGATCAGTGCCATTGCCACCATCAGCTATGTGTTTATTGGTGGCTTCCTGGCTGTGAGCTGGACCGATACCATTCAGGCCGGTCTGATGATCTTTGCCCTGTTGCTGACGCCAATCGTGACGTTGATGGCGTTCTCGGATATGTCCCAGGTGACTTTGGCACTGGAAGCTGCTCGTCCTCAAGCAATGAATATTCTGGGTAATCTGAGCTTTGTTGCAATTATTTCCCTGCTTGCCTGGGGTTTGGGTTACTTTGGCCAGCCGCATATTCTGGTGCGCTTCATGGCTGCAGATTCAGTCAAATCCATTCCAAATGCACGTCGTATTGGCATGACCTGGATGATTCTGTGTCTGGGCGGTGCAGTCGCAGCCGGCTTCTTCGGTATTGCTTATTTCGAGCAGCATCCAGAACTGGCAAGCGTGGTGAATGCCAATCCTGAAACCGTATTTATGGAACTGACCAAAATCCTGTTTAACCCATGGATTGCAGGTGTAGTTCTGGCGGCGATTCTGGCGGCAGTAATGAGTACTTTAAGCTGTCAGCTCTTGGTCTGTTCAAGCACTTTGACAGAAGACTTCTATAAATCTTTCCTGCGTAAAAATGCCTCGCAAAAAGAACTGGTCTGGGTTGGACGTTTGATGGTACTGCTGATTGCCTTGCTGGCGATCTGGATGGCGGGTAATCCTGAATCTAAAGTGCTGGGTCTGGTGGCTTATGCATGGGCAGGTTTTGGTGCCGCTTTTGGTCCATTGATTATCCTGTCATTGTTCTGGAAACGTATGACCTTGAATGGTGCCTTGGCGGGTATGATCGTTGGTGCAGTCGTGGTTATTTTCTGGAAGAACCTGTTTGCTGACACTGGTCTGTATGAAATCGTTCCTGGCTTTATCTGTTCAATGCTGGCGATTGTGGTGGTGAGTCTGATGGGTAAAGCACCAACAGCAGAAATTACTGACCGTTTTGAAGAAGCTGAACGCCTGTATAACGAAAGTAAATAATTCTGTATCAACTAAAAAGAGGACTTCAAGTCCTCTTTTTTTATGCGGTTCCTTTAAAATTTTTTAGAAAAATAATTTTTCAATCAGCTTTTGCGCGTGAGCAGGAACTGGGTAATTTGCATCAACTCTTCCGCCTGACCTTCAAAATGGTTCAAGGCATTGATCGCCTGATCATGTAATTGCTGGGCATAGGCTTTGGCCTGCTCTAGACCCATCAATGCCGGATAAGTCGATTTTTCTACCTGTTCATCTTTACCTGCGGTTTTCCCCAAGACTTCGGTATCGGAAATAATATCCAGAATATCGTCCTGTACCTGGAAAGCCAGACCAATCGCCTGTCCAAACTCACGTAATTTAGGAATGGCCAGATCGGTGCCTTCAAAGATTGTCACCGCCGCCATCATGATCGCGGCGCTAATCAAAGCACCGGTTTTATTGCGATGAATATTTTCCAGTGCTTGCTGATCGATTTTTTTGCCTTCAGACTGCAAATCTAAAACCTGACCATTCACCATTTTCGAAGAAGCGGTTGCCAGAATCTGCATCTGCTTCAGTACAATGGAAGCTTCTACCGCTGGCCCCTGATCAAACAGACGGCTACCCAAAATTTCAAAAGCCATAGACTGCAGGATATCACCTGCCAACAATGCTGTATCTTCCCCATAAGCCACATGACAGGTCGGTTGGCCACGGCGCAGCAAATCATTGTCCATACATGGTAGATCATCATGGGCCAGTGAATAGCAGTGAATAAACTCGATCGCAACCGCTGCACGGCGCACTGCAGCGCTATTCTGGTTCGGCTTTAATGCGGCGGTGGCATAGCATAGCGCTGGACGTACTCGTTTACCGCCAAGCATCACAGCATGATGGACTGCCGACCTTAACGGTTCCGGAATGGCAAAGGCTTCCAGAGCGGTCAATAAATCCTGTTGAATGCGGTGTTGTGCTTGAGTGAGTGCATGGGTTGATACGTCAGTAATAGATGACACATTCGCCTCGAATACGTAGTCCAGAAAAATAAAATGACAAGCGAATAAATGCCTGTACGCTGATCAGGCATTGTACCTAGAAATGCCTTGAATTTTCAGCCATAAATCGTATTGTTCTGCTGAAATTCGCTATTCAACATCAAATAAGCAAGTCAGAGATTTTAAACAATAAAAAACCACCGCAGAACCGGTGGTTTTATTCAGGCTAAATGTATGCACAGCATTTAAACGAGAACATCTTCTGGTACGCGCACCCAGCCTTCCATCAAGACACGGGCACTACGGCTCATAATCGCTTTCTTCACTTTCCACTCACCATTTTCAAAACTTGCTTGTGCACCCACTCTCAACGTCCCGGAAGGATGACCGAAACGCACTGCTTCACGCTCTACTCCACCTGCGACCCGGTTCACCAATGTTCCGGGAATAGCAGCTGCCGTACCAATGGCCACCGCAGCCGTACCCATCATGGCATGATGGAGTTTACCCATAGACAAGGCACGAACCAGAATATCGGTGTCTGATTCAGTGACAGTTTTGCCACTTGAAGAGGTATAGCTACTCGGTGGTGCAACAAAGGCAATTTTTGGAGTATGTTGTCGGGTTACGGCTTCGGCAATATCCTGAATCAGTCCCATCTGCTTCGCTGCATAGGCACGAATTGTCTCAAATTTTGTCAGGGCTGCCACGTCATTATTGATATGATCCTGAAGCTCGGTACCCTTATAACCGAGATCTCCAGCATTCAAAAATACCGTCGGAATGCCGGCATTAATCATGGTCACTTCGAAACTGCCAATATTGGGAACTTCCAAAGTATCGACCAGATTACCTGTTGGAAACATTGAACCGCCTTCAGCATCGTCATCGGCTGGATCCAGAAACTCGATCTGCACTTCGGCAGCAGGAAAGGTTACGCCATCCAGTTCGAAATCACCCAACTCCTGCACCTGTCCATTCTGTATCGGCACATGTGCAATAATGGTTTTCTGAATATTGGCCTGCCAGATACGTACCGTGCACAGCCCATTTTCAGGAATACGTTCGGCATCGACCAGACCATTGGAAATGGCAAATGCACCTACTGCCGCGGTCAGATTGCCACAGTTGCCACTCCAGTCCACAAAAGGACGGTCAATTGACACCTGACCAAATAAATAATCGACATCATGATCAGCGTGTTGGCTTTTTGACAGGATCACCGTTTTACTGGTACTGGAACTGGCACCACCCATACCGTCGATCTGTTTCCCGTATGGATCGGGGCTACCAATCACGCGCAGCAAAAGCTGATCACGAATCCGGCCCGGCTGTTGTGCTTCTACAGGCAGGTTATCCAGCTTAAAGAAAACACCTTTACTGGTGCCTCCACGCATATAGGTTGCAGGAATCTTGATTTGGGCGGCAAAACTCATGAATTATTTCATCCTTTGACTTGTCTTTGTTTTCGTACGGGTTATTCAATATTTATATTCAAAGTATAGTATGTTGAAAGCAGAACTGCTTGACTGCCAGACCTTAGTATAAAAAAACGGCATTTGTATTTTATCCAAGAAAAAAGAGAACTCATCAGTAACAGTTTCAATAAAATTAATATATTGATTCATTTATATTTTATTTCAGTTATTTATATGAATATTTTTTATTACTCCTCCAACAATATTTCATTCTTAGGATGGACTAGGCTTCTTTAGTCTGATCAATTACAATCAGCCACTTATCATTTTCCATTCTTCAGCGTGGCTTAAAGAACCGTCATATTCAGTTGATCGCCATGGGCGGTGCAATTGGCACAGGCTTATTCTTAGGTTCCGCACAGGTGATCCAATCTGCGGGTCCTTCTATTATTTTGGGCTATGCCATTGGTGGCTTGATTGCATTTTTAATCATGCGTCAATTGGGTGAGATGATTGTTCATGAACCGGTCGCAGGTTCATTCAGCCATTTTGCTTATAAATACTGGGGCAAATTCCCCGGTTTCCTTGCAGGTTGGAACTACTGGATTCTGTATATCCTGGTGGCCATGACCGAACTCACCGCTGTTGCGAAATATATCAACTACTGGTGGCCGCATATTCCAGCCTGGGCATCGGTACTGTTTTTCTTTATCTTGATTACGCTGGTCAACCTCGGCAATGTGAAATTCTACGGTGAATCGGAATTCTGGCTCTCGATCATTAAAGTGACTGCGGTCATCTCGATGATTGTGTTCGGGCTATATCTGATCTTAACCGCAGATGCTTCATCAACTGCATCGTTCAGTAATTTATGGACTGCGGGTGGCTTCTTCCCGAATGGCTTTGAAGGCCTGTTCTTCATGCTGGCCTTCCTGATGTTCGCCTTCGGTGGTATTGAACTGATCGGCATGGCTGCGGCAGAAGCTGAAAATCCAGAAAAAACCATTCCGAAAGCGATTAATCAGGTGGTGTTCCGTATCCTGATTTTCTATGTTGGTGCATTGACGATTCTGTTATCGCTGGTGCCTTGGAATCAGCTGGAACTCGGCGGTCTGGATAAAAGTCCGTTTGTGATGATTTTCAGTCAATTGGGTATTGGCTGGGCAGCACACTTACTGAACTTTATTATCTTAACAGCTGCCTTGTCTGTCTATAACAGCGGGATGTATGCCAATAGCCGCATGCTGTATGGTTTAGCGCAGCAAGGAAATGCCCCGAAAGTCTTCATGAAAGTGAATAAGCAAGGTACGCCAATTCCTGCTGTATTGTTCTCTGCCGTGCTGATTTTCGGCTGTGTACTACTCAACTACTTCGTGCCTGAAGATGCTTTAAGTCATCTGATTTACATCGTAGTCGGTGCATTGGTCTTGAACTGGGCTATGATCACCCTAACTCATTTGAAGTTTATTCAGAGCATGAAAAAGCTCGGACAGAAAACATCGTTCCCTGCTCTGTGGTCACCAGCGGGCAATATTCTGGTTCTTGGTTTTATTCTTACGATTCTTTACATCATGTGGACGCAAGGATTCCAGGAATCTATTTTGATGATCCCGCTTTGGATTGTGTGTTTAAGTTACTTAAGCCTAAAAATACCTAGACAACTCCTGTAGCTATGAGTCCTTAAAAGTTATTGCTTCGGCAATAACTTTTTTTTGTATTTTTTACAGTACAATAGCCTTCTTTTCGCGCCCTTAGCTTAACTGGATAGAGCAGTTGCCTCCTAAGCGACCGACGTGGGTTCGAGTCCCGCAGGGCGCACCATCCTTTCAAAATGTGATCTATACTTCAAAAAATTAGCGTTAATCTTCATATTTTTAGAATATTTTTTATACAAAAAATCATTTTTTCTTCATTATTTTATTTCTTTTACTTTCAAATACTTATTTCAAAATGAGGCTATTTTTTGGTGTAAAAACTCTATTTTGATGCTTTTTTAGACTAATTAGTTTTTTCTAGAGCATTTACTCTTATTTTAATTGTGCTATTTTTGTCACATGGAGTAACAAATGATTGCGGATAAATACCCGAAATCTCCAAGAATTTAATAAGTGCAAACAACAACGCTAGATATAAATTTGTACCTCAAGGAAAGACGTAAATGAAATTAAAAACATTAACTACTGCAATGATTCTTGCAACTGTACCAATGACGGGTGCTTTTGCAGCAGCTCTAGATCGTTCAGGCCAATCAATGGCGGCCTTCCTGCAACCAGGTAATTATTTTGAAGCAGGTATTTCTGTCCTAGACCCAGATGTATCTGGTAAAGAAGCTGGTACAAGTGAAACACGCCGTAATATTGATGATATGGCTGGTGATTACTATTTCCCAAGTGCAGCATTAAAGTTTCAACCTACTGAAAAATTCTCAGTTGGTATTTTATATGATCAACCATATGGTGCTGATGCTGAATACCAAGGCACTAATGTCTTTACTTCAAACCCAGGTACAGACACTATCTTATCAACTGGTGCAATAAACAATATTGTACGCGCTAGAGCAGTTGCAGCTCTTGAAGCCCTAGGAGCACCAGTAAATGAACAAACGCTAGCAGGTGCTGAAGCACAAGTTAGAAGTAGTCCAGCTTTTCAACAGTTAACTGGAGCACTTGCTGCAGGTAATAATTTCTTAGGCGAAGGCAATACTAAAGTTGAAGTAGATACTCAAAACCTATCTTTAGTTTTTGGTTACCAACCGACTGAAAACTGGAATATCTATGGTGGTGGTGTCTATCAAACCGTTAAAGGGAATCTAAGCTTACGCGGTCAAGCATATAGCCTTTTCAATGGTTATGATGCGACATTTAAAGAAACAAGTGGTACAGGCTGGTTAGCAGGTTTAGCCTTCCAAATCCCAGATATTGCTTTAAAAGCTTCTGTAACTTATCGTTCAGAAATTGACCATGATATTTCAGCTTCTGAAGACTTATCACTTTTAAACTTCCCTTTACTAACAACTGTATTAGGTGGTCTAGGTGTTTCTCCTGCTCAGCTTGCTACTCTAGATGATTCTGGAAAAACCAAAATTACTACACCTCAATCTGTAAACTTGGATTTCCAAACAGGTGTAATGGCAAATACTGTAGCTTTCGCTAATGTACGCTGGGTAGACTGGTCAAACTTTTCTATTCGTCCTTACCAATTTGGCAATGTAAGTGAAGCTGTAGGCCCTCTAATAGGTCGTCCAAATGGCTTTAATCTGGTTGAATATGAAGATGACCAAATTTCAGCAACTGTAGGTGTAGGCCGTAAATTTAATGACCTATGGGCTGGTAACGTATCAGTAGGTTGGGATTCTGGTGCAGGCAACCCTGTATCTACACTTGGTCCAACTGAAGGTTACTGGAATGTTGGCCTAGGTCTTCAATACAGCCCAACCCCAGCCACTTTCATTGCTGGTGGTGTAAAATACTTCATGTTAGGTGATGCAAAAGCACAAACTGGTGCACAAGCTGGTGGTCCTGAGTATGTTGCTGAATTTGAAGATAACGATGCATGGGCATATGGTCTGAAAATCGGCTATCGCTTCTAAGCTCTGATTAAATAAAAACCACTTTCGAGTGGTTTTTATTTTTTAACTCTAATTTTATACACTTGCATATCATTCGATTATTTTAGCACCAATTAAAATTAATAGAACTTCAATCCTTTCACATTATTTAAAGTTAATTTAATCTGATATTTTTCATATATTTATACCAATAAAATTAGTATAAAAACTCTAATCAAGCCCTTTTTCTTCAACAGAGCTGAGTATTTACTCTTTTTAAAATTATGTTACTTTTCCTGCACATTTTTGTTACAGATGGCATCAGGGAACGTACCATGAAGCTCAATAAAATTTATTCTGCTATTGTACTTAGCACTTTACCTCTTTCTGCAGTTCAAGCAGCTGGCTTAGACCGTTCTGGTCAATCTATTTCTGCTTTTTTACAGCCGGGTAACTATGCGGAAGCAGGTATTTCTGTTTTAGATCCAGAAGTTCAAGGTAAAGACAATGCCGGCAATAAAGTCAGCGATATGGCTGAAGATTACTACTTCCCTACTGCTGCTATAAAAATTCAGGCAACTGATAAAATATCTCTGGGTTTACTTTATGACCAGCCATTTGGAGCTGACTCTCAATATGCGCCTGAATCTAATGCTTTTGCTACAGTAAATACCAATACTGGTGTATTGGAAGGCACTTCTGTTGAAGTAAAAACCAATAGCATTACAGCACTTATAGGGTATCAGCCAAATGAGAACTGGAATGTTTATGCCGGACCTGTCTATCAAAGCGTAAAGGCGAAAGTCTCCCTACGTGGTACAGCTTATAGAGGCCCGCAAGTTCTTGGCGGTTATGATATTGACCTTAAAGAAAGTGAAGCTTACGGTTGGTTAGCTGGTTTTGCATATTCTATTCCTGAAATTGCCTTAAAAGCTGCTGTGACTTATCGCTCTGAAATTAAACATGAATTAGATACCACAGAAACCTTCGGTTTTGGTACAGATGGGGCTTTATATATTCCTGGATTAACTGGCACATTATTAGGTAAACCAGTAATTCCAACTTACCATAAAGCGGAAATTACTACACCACAATCAGTCAACATTGACTTACAGTCAGGCATTGCAAAAAATACCTTAGCCTTTGCTAATATTCGCTGGGTACATTGGGATCAGTTTGCAGTAAAACCTGCTTATTTATCTCAGCTAACTGGCGCACTCACCGGAAAACAGCAGAATCTTGTCGATTATTCAGATGATCAATGGTCTGCAAATGTGGGTTTAGGTCATAAATTTAACGTTAAATGGTCAGGCTCTGCTGCTGTAGGTTATGACTCTGGCGCAGGAAACCCGGTAACCACCTTGGGTCCAACTGAAGGTTATTGGAGTGTCGGTCTAGGCGGCCAATACAGCCCTGCAGAAAACTATTTTATCCAGGCTGGGGTTAAATACTTCTGGCTAGGAGATGCACAAGCACAAACAGGTGGTGAAGTAAAAGGTAGCTTTGAAGACAACCATGCAATCGGCTATGGTATGAAAATCGGTTACCGTTTCTAATTGCGTTAAAAAATTAGTATTCAACAAGAAAGGGCGCTATAAGCGCCCTTTCTTTTATTACATACACTTAAATATTAAGCTGGAATATCACGTACTGAAGCATTACGAATCGCTTCTTTTAACGCATCATAACCACGAATTGGCGGGAATTGCGGGAATTCAGCAATCACATTTTCAGGCGCATCAAATAGGAAACCATGATCTGCTTCACCTAGCATCGTGGTATCATTATAAGAATCTCCTGCTGCAATCACACGGAAGTTCAAGCCATGTAATGCTTTTACGGCTTGACGTTTTTGGTCCGGCTGACGAAGTTTATAAGCCGAGATCATGCCTGCTTCATCTGTTTCCAGTTTATGACAGAAAATCCAGTTGCTTCATCAATGGATGTGCAAATTCATAGAAAGTATCTGAAAGAATAATTAATTGAAAATGCGTACTCACCCATTTCACAAATTCTTTTGCTCCTGGGAACGGCCCCATTTCTGCAATCACTTCCTGAATATCGTTCAAGCCTAAACCGTGCTGTTTTAAAATATTCAGACGTTGGGTCATCAGTACATCATAGTCAGGAATGTCACGAGTCGTCGCTTCAAGCTCTTTAATCCCGGTTTTTTTGGCAAAGTTAATCCAGATTTCTGGAACCAACACGCCTTCTAAATCTAGACATACGACTTCCATGAACATTCCCTCTGAGTTGTATTGAAAAAATTTTGCACTATCATAGCTGAAGAAATAGATTTTGCACTGTACTTTTTTAAATCTATTTTTTTCATAAGTATTTATTTTTTAGTGATAAGTCAACTAAATCAATTCTATTAAAATAGATGTGAAATTAATTAATATAGGCCATGTCCTTTCCAAGCCTATATCGCCAGGACTCTCATGACCATCATTCCTACTATTGATCGTATTGATGCACTTGCATCTGAATATGCAGATAAATCGCCTAATGAAATCTTGGCACTTGCACTGAGCCAGCAAGGTGAAATTGCGATTTCATTTTCTGGGGCCGAAGATGTTGTATTGATTGATATGGCCTCTCATCTGGGTAAACCATTCCGGGTATTCAGTCTGGATACTGGACGTTTACATGCAGAGACCTATCAGTTTATTGAGCGGGTGCGTAAGCATTATAATATCGAGATTGAAATCTGCTTCCCCGAAACTGCAGACGTGCAAAATCTAGTGACGACAAAAGGTTTATTCAGTTTCTTTGAAGATGGCCATCAAGAATGTTGCGGTATACGCAAGGTTCAACCACTGCGTAAAAAACTGGCCACGCTGGATGGCTGGATTACCGGTCAGCGTAAAGACCAAAGCCCGGGTACCCGTAATGAAATTCCTGTGGTTCAGGCAGATCCAGGTTTCTCCGGTCCTGGAAAGCAGTTGATTAAGTACAATCCTCTAGCCAACTGGTCCAGTGCAGATGTCTGGAGTTATATCCGTATGATGGAAGTCCCTTATAATGCCCTGCATGAGAAAGGTTTTGTTTCTATCGGCTGTGAACCTTGTACTCGCCCTGTGCTGCCAAATCAGCATGAACGCGAAGGCCGCTGGTGGTGGGAAGAAGCCACCCATAAAGAATGTGGCTTACATGCTGGCAATCTAAAAAAATAAAGTTAAGTTTTATCGCTCCTATTGATTGAAAGGCTATTTTTTTAATAAAGATAGTCTTTTTTAATTGATAATTTTACATTTAGTGACAAGATAGAAATTACCTTTTATCGGGATAATATTATTTTAATTAAAGAATTGATAAAATTTTAGCTCATTGATTTATTTGCATAAAATGTGAAATTGAACACAATGCTATTCTTCTAATAACACATAATTATTAAGTTACACTCCACTTCGCCTAGAAAATACTATTTTTAGAAATCTATTTTAAAACTAAAATTTTCACATTTCATAAACTTAGGAAGATATTTTGTTCTTGTCAATAGCCACTTTTTCACAGTTGAGGCAAGATAAAGCAGTTCATTTATATGCTAAAAAAGATATACTTTAAAAACTAAAGTAATAATTCTAACAAGGCCTTTTAGCAAAAAAGCCATAGAGAATGCAGTGAGGCAATCCACGCTATGCGTCCATTACATCCAATTGATTTTATTTTCTTAACTTTAGAGAAACGGCAGCAGCCTATGCATGTAGGTGGACTATTTTTATTCCAAATTCCCGACAATGCGCCAGCTTCCTTTATTCAGGATCTAGTCACGGATATCCAAAATTCGAAATGCTCTCCAATCCCACCTTTTAACAATTATTTAAACGGCCTGTTTTGGGATGAAGACCAAGAATTTGATTTAGATCATCATTTTCGTCATATCGCCCTGCCAAAACCGGGCCGTATCCGTGAATTGCTGACCTATATTTCTCAAGAACATAGTGCCCTGATTGATCGTGCCAAACCTTTATGGACCTGTCATATTATTGAAGGTATTGAAGGTAACCGTTTTGCCATGTATTTCAAAATTCACCATGCCATGGTAGATGGGATTGCCGGCATGCGTCTGGTAGAAAAATCACTTTCATTTGACCCCCATGCCAAGAGTATTGTACCGCCGTGGTGTGTAGAAGGGCCACGTGCTAAACGCCTGAAAGCACCTAAAGTGAACAGGTTTAAAAATGTCCTGCAGACCATTAAGGGGCAACTGGAATGTGCGCCACGAGTTGCTTATGAACTGTCGCAAACCGTCATGAAAGATATGGGACGCAATCCGGATTATGTATCCAGCTTTCAGGCGCCAAGCAGTATTCTGAATCAACGCGTCAGTGCTTCACGTCGCTTTGCAGCCCAGTCTTTCGAATTTTCACGTTTACGTCATATTTCTAAGGCATTGGGCGTGACCATTAATGATATCGTCCTGGCCATTTGTTCAGGTGCATTACGTGAATATTTATTATCGCAAAATGCCTTACCGAAAAAACCGTTAATTGCTATGGTTCCAGCTTCTGTTCGCAGTGACGATTCAGATATATCCAACCGTATTACCATGATTCTGGCCAATCTGGGTACGCATAAAGAAGATCCGCTGGAACGTCTCAAGATCGTACGCCGTAGTGTACTGAGTGCCAAAGAACGCTTCAAACGTATGAATGCCAACCAGATTTTGAACTATAGTGCCTTTGTCTACGGTGCAGCAGGTCTGAATATTGCCTCCGGTTTAATGCCGACACGTCAGGCGTTTAACGTCATTATTTCCAATGTACCTGGACCACAAGAGCCCCTTTACTGGAATGGTGCACGTCTTGAAGCACTTTATCCGGCTTCTATCGTACTGGATGGTCAGGCCTTGAATATCACCATGACCAGCTATCTAGACAAACTGGAAGTCGGCTTAACTGCATGTCGTAATGCCCTGCCGAAAATGCAGAACTTGCTGACACATCTGGAAGAAGAAATTCAACGTTTTGAACTTATTGTAGATGGCGAACCTGTCCCAAAGTTACGGGCGGTAAGCTAGCCGCGGATGAATAAATAAGATAGATGGGCTGCCAAAGGTGCTGATCATTTTTGCCAGTCTTTGAGCACAGAATAAAGGGACCGATCTGGTCCCTTTTCTTTATTTTTGAAATCTTTTTAAATTATTTTTGACAAGTTAGAAACAATGCACAAATGCAATCAGCTTTTAATAGTACGGCACTGTTGTAATAATTGATGGCAGACGTTACGGATCATGCTCGCGGTAATTTGAACTTCATTACCGCGCTCATCAACGATATATCCCGCATGTACAGTCTTTGGTTCTAATACGTGTTTTAGGCCTTTATGGATTACTGCTTTACTCATACTCATCACACACTCCTTTTGCTAAGCCTGAAACTGGAAGAAACGGCTTTGGCTAATTCATGCATCTAGTATTGTAAATAAAGGCCCTGTTGTAAAATTTCAGATGTAACAAGTGTTTAACGATATTCTGTTACAATTTCAGCTGAGAATGATATCGTATTGCTCTTGCGTATACAGATTTTCCACCTGGAACTTAATCACGCGATTAATGAAATGTTCCAGATCAGCGACTGCAGGCGCTTCTGCCGTCAATAATCGATCAATAACAGCCGGATGCGCAACGACAGTAAAGCCACTCTGTGACTCATAAGCACGAGCATAACGCAGAATCTCCCTGAATATTTCGTAACATACTGACTCGGCTGTTTTGACATAACCGCGTCCTTGACAGGTCGGACAAGACTCGCACAGCAGATGTTCCAGCGACTCACGGGTGCGTTTCCGGGTCATTTCCACCAAGCCCAGTTCTGATACCTGAGTAATCTTGGTCTTGGCGTGGTCACGTTCTAACATGCGCTCAAACTGTTTCATCACTTCTTCACGATGCTGCGCTTCCTGCATATCGATGAAGTCGATGATAATAATGCCGCCGAGATTACGCAGACGTAACTGACGCGCGATAACATCCGTCGCTTCCATATTGGTTTTAAAAACCGTATCTTCCAACGAACGGCCACCAACATAAGAACCGGTATTGACATCAATTGTGGCCATGGCTTCAGTCTGGTCAATCATCAGATAACCGCCAGACTTCAATGCGACACGAGTTTGCAATGCCTTTTGCAGATCTTCTTCGACATTATACAAGTCGAAAATTGGCCGCTCGCCCGGATAATGCAGCAAACGGTCTTTCATGTTCGGGACAAATTCTTCGACAAATTCCTGCAACTTGGCATGAATTTCACGTGAATCCACGTAAATTTTAGCAGTTTCTTCATTGGCCAGATCACGAATCACCCGTTGCGGCAAAGGCAATTCTTCAAAGATCAAAGATGGTACTGCAATAATCTTCTGCTTGCGCTGGATATATTCCCAAAGCTTGGCCAGATAAGCCATATCCTGTGCGATGGCTTCTTCTTCAATCCCTTCTGCCGCAGTACGCACAATCACTGAACCCGGCAGCTTATGTTCTGCCTGAATCCGCTCAATGATGGAACGCAAGCGATTGCGCTCTTCCTCAGATTCAATCCGTTGTGATACACCTATATGATTGCCATATGGCATCAGCACCAAATAACGCGAAGGAATCGACAGATCGGTAGACAGGCGTGCGCCTTTGGTACCGAGCATATCTTTCATCACCTGAACCGTGAGGACTTGTCCCGGTTGAAGTAACTCAAAGACATTCGGCGTCGGTTGATTGCGGGGCCAGACCATATCATTGATATGTAAAAACGCAGTACGAGAAAGTCCGATATCCACGAAAGCAGCCTGCATGCCGGGTAAGACCCGCACCACTTTTCCTTTATAGACATTCCCTACCAGGCCACGCTTGGCCGTACGCTCGACAAACAGTTCATTGACCGTGCCGTTTTCAATTAACGCGACTCGACATTCCATCGGCGTGACATTAATCAACAACTCGTCAGACATAACTACACTCAAAACATTATAAGAATTCTTTTCAGCAGTTAATTTAGTGCCTTAACCGTCTGTAATAACTGTACTGTCTCATATAAAGGCAAGCCGACCACATTGGAATAACTGCCCTGTATTTTTGGAATATAACGTGCTGCAATTCCTTGAATCGCATAAGCCCCGGCTTTACCCAGTGGCTCACCTGTCGCCCAGTAACTTTCCATATCTACGGCGCTCAGGATTTGAAATTCGACCTGTGTGCGTACCACTATACTGTATTTTTCATGCTTTGTACGAACACAGACACCGCTATAGACATCATGCCATCGACCGGAGATTTTTGTCCACATTTCAATCGCATGTTGTTTGGATTCAGGCTTACCCAGAATCTCCTGATCCACCCCCAGACTGGTATCCGCAGCAATGATGATGGCATCTGGATAATACTCAGCCACGGCATCTGCTTTGGCTCGTGCCAGACGTTCAACATAGGCTGCGACCGACTCGCCTGCTTGTACAGATTCGTCGATCTCGGGACTGTAAATATCGAAGCTCAGCCCGAGTTGTTGCAATAACTCGCGACGCCGGGGTGAGCTCGAAGCTAGAATTATATGCGCCATTTTTTGAGCATATAATAAATAGCAGGCCAAACCAGAATACTGGTCACCATCGGAATCCAGTGCCGTGCATAAGAAAATTGCACGCCAGCTATAATCTGGGTAAAAAAGATCATCAGCAGATATGCGACAATCGCCAGCCCCATAATCACCCAGAGATTATTAAAGGTCAGGATACGGCGTTCACGGGTCAGAAAGCGAGCTAAAAAGGCAATAATGATAAAGCTCAGCGCATTCAGACCCAAAGGTGCATCCAGCAACAGATCAATAAAAATACCGGTGCCAAAGGCAAACCAGATCCCGCACCAGGTTGGCTGACATAACACCCAGAAGAGCATGATCATCAGCATAAACAGCGGACGCCAGCCCGAGAGATTATAGGAAAGTGGATAGACCATTAAAATAGAAGCCACAATCACCGAAATGACAATAGCCATTAAAGGATCACGATGCTTTCTGGATTTCATCTTAGCGATTGACATGCGGTTGCTCCATCGCTAATGAATCGGAAAATAACACTACGACATGATGTCCACCGGCGAGTTGAGCCGCAGGCGTCACATCAATCTGGGCAAATTCACCAGAATTATGGCGTTGTACTTTAGACACCTGCCCCACCAGATAACCTGCCGGGAAATGTTGTCCCAAGCCCGAACTATAGACTTTTTCACCGACCTTGATATTGGCACTGGTCGGTACATATTCCATTTTTAAACGTCCCAGATCACCCGTACCCGAGACAATGGCACGCATCCCAGTATGTTCCAGGCGCACTGACAGTGAATGTTCTTTATCAGACAACAGCATGACCCGGCTACTATGCGGATAGACATTGATAATCTGCCCCATGATCCCCTTGTCATCCAGTACCGTTTGCCCGACTTTCAGCTCGTTATTCGAACCACGGTTGATCACGATAATATGCCGTAATGGATCGGCATCGGTGCCAATCACTTCGGCAATTTCAATACGTCCATCAATGATCAGCGGCGTGTCCAATAGACCGCGCAAACGGGTATTTTCAGCAGAAAGTTCAGAGATTTTTTGTAAGCGTACCTGTGCCTGTAACAGCTCGGCCTGCATCGCGGTATTTTCCCGACGCAATTGAGCTTCAGACTTGGTTTGTTGATTCAACCACTCTCGCGACAATACCGGATAGCTGGCCACCGCATAAATAGGATTATAAGCAGCGTACAGGACATCCCTTGCAGGTTGAACAACATGCGGCATGCGCCAATCAAAGAAAAGCACCACCAAGCATGTTACCAATGCAATGATAAAAGAGCGAAAAGATGGCGGTTGTCGAGAAAACAGATGTGCTTGCACCCGCCGAATCCTTTTCTTAGCCTACGAATAACATGTCATGATTTGGGTTGTCGAAAAATTCGAGTACCTTGCCGCCACCACGAGTCACACATGATAGTGGATCTTCTGCCACTACCACTGGCAGGCCAGTTTCTTTGGCAAGCAGTTTGTCAAGATTACGTAGCAATGCACCACCACCGGTTAACACGATACCACGTTCAGCGATGTCCGAAGAAAGCTCAGGAGGGGTATGTTCTAAAGCAGATTTCACCGCAGACACGATGTTTTGCAATGGATCAGAAATCGCTTGGGTCACTTCGTCTGAATTGACCACAATCGCACGAGGCACACCTTCTGCGAGGTTACGGCCACGAACTTCAATTTCAAGCGGTTTAGCGCCTTCATCTGGCAACGCCATACCCACTTCTTTTTTGATCACTTCAGCCGTGGTTTCGCCGATCACACAGCCATGCGCTTTACGCACATAGTTAATGATCTGCTCATCAAATACATCACCGCCGATACGTAACGAATCTGCATAAACACAACCCTGCAACGAGATAATCGCAATTTCAGTGGTACCACCGCCCACATCAACCACCATCGAACCACAGGCTTGCTCAACTGGCATACCTGCACCAATCGCTGCTGCCATCGGCTCTTCGATTAAACGTACATCACGTGCGCCCGCATTAAACACGGCTTCACGAATGGCACGGCGCTCAACAAGGGTTGATTTACATGGCACGCAAACCACGACACGCGGTGCCGGAGTAAATAAACGGTTTTCATGTACTTTGCGAATAAACTGATTCAGCATGGTCTCAGTGACTTCAAAATCCGCAATCACACCGTCTTTCATAGGACGGATCGCTGAGATATTGGCTGGGGTACGACCTAGCATTTGCTTCGCTTCAAGACCGACTGCCGCAACAATTTTATGTGAACCACTATGACGGATGGCTACAACCGTCGGTTCATTTAATATAATGCCTCGTCCTGGCGCATAAATAAGTGTATTTGCTGTACCTAAATCAATGGCAAGATCGGGCGAAAACAAGCCTATTAGTCGTTTTAGAATCACGGGGACGTTCTCAGTTAAACTTTATATGGACGCAAGGTGGCCACTTTAACTAAATGTGATGATTTGGACAAGTCAATCGCTTATCATAACGCATGATAATTTGAATTTTTTTAATACTGATTAGGTAATATTATGTCTACATCGGATGCACAGCATTCTGCAGATTTAAGTGCAGAAACAGTTTCAGCCATTGCCAACCTTGCAAGGTTATCTCTCAATGATACGCAATCTGCTGAATATGCTCAAAGTTTAAATAAAATTTTAGGCATGATGGAAACCCTGAAAGGCATCAATACCGACGGTGTTGAACCACTGAAAAGCCCTTTCGACCACCCACAGCCTTTACGTGAAGATGTCGTGTCGGA
Source organism: Acinetobacter lwoffii (assembly GCA_013530545.1). GTDB lineage: Bacteria > Pseudomonadota > Gammaproteobacteria > Pseudomonadales > Moraxellaceae > Acinetobacter > Acinetobacter lwoffii_G. Next base: position 4,740 of record SPVA01000067.1, on the reverse strand, counting down.
AAGCAATCATCGTGAGGAATACCAAGCAGTTGCACCTGCTGTACAGGACGGTTTGTATCTCGTCCCACGCGTGATTGAGTAATTATTACCCAGTTCATTCTTTTTATTAAATTAAACGTAAAGAATTATTTCTCATGACAGATTTACACCGCTTATCCATTCGTGAACTGACTGAAGGTTTGGCAAATGCTCAATTTTCATCCCGCGAATTGACTCAACACTATTTAAAACGCATCGAAAAAATTGATGCACAGGTCAAGGCTTATGTGACCGTGACTGCTGAACAGGCATTGGCTCAAGCTGATGCTGCCGATGCTGCAATCAAAGCTGGCAATGCCTCTGCCCTGACTGGTGTGCCAGTTGCCCACAAAGATATTTTCTGTACCCAAGGCATTAAAACCACTGCCGGTTCAAAAATGCTGGACAATTTTATCTCTCCTTACGACGCAACCGTTGTAGCGAAAGGTAAAGCTGCGGGCCTGGTCACTTTGGGTAAAGTGAACATGGACGAATTCGCGATGGGTTCGACCTCTGAGAACTCATATTACGGCGCAACTGCCAACCCTTGGAACCTGGGCCATGTCCCTGGTGGTTCTTCAGGCGGTTCTGCAGCAGCTGTGGCAGCGGATTTGGCACCATTTGCAACTGGTACTGACACCGGTGGTTCAATCCGTCAACCTGCATCATTCTGTGGTCTGACCGGTCTTAAACCGACTTACGGTCGTGTATCGCGCTTCGGTATGATTGCTTATGCATCATCACTAGACCAAGGTGGTCCAATGGCACGTTCTGCAGAAGACTGTGCTTACCTGATGAATGTCATGGCCGGTCATGATGCCAAAGATTCAACTTCAATGGATCAAGTGGTAGATAACTATGTCGCGAACCTGAACGCTACCTCAGTAAAAGGTTTACGCATTGGTATTCCAAAACAGTATTTTAATGTTGCTGGCCTAGCTGAAGATGTTAAAGCACGTGTCGAAGAATCACTTAAAAAGTTAGAAGAAATGGGCGCTACGCTTGTTGAGATCGACCTCAACATGACTGAAAGCTATGTTCCGACTTATTACCTGATCGCACCTGCCGAAGCTTCTTCGAACCTATCACGTTTTGATGGCGTACGTTATGGCTATCGCGCAGAAAATCCTGTGGACCTGATGGACCTGTACAAGCGTTCACGTTCAGAAGGTTTTGGTGCAGAAGTGCAACGCCGTATCCTGATTGGTACGTATGCCCTGTCTGCAGGTTATTACGATGCTTACTATGTAAAAGCACAGAAAGTACGTCGCCTGATCCAGCAAGATTTCCTTAAAGCATTTGAATCGGTCGATGTCATTGCAGCACCTTCTGCGCCAACGACTGCCTATAAAATTGGTGCAGATTTAACGCCAGTTGAAATGTACCTGGGCGATATTTATACGCTTGCGGTAAATCTGGCAGGTCTTCCTGCGATTAACGCGCCTGTCGGTTTTGACCAAAATAACTTGCCAGTTGGCTTACAGCTGATTGGTAATTACTGGTCAGAATCTCAATTGTTGTCTGTGGTACACCAGTATCAACAGGCCACCGATTGGCATACAAAACGCGCTGCAATTGCTGAGGAGAACGCATAATGGCTCAAGCTCAAAAATCGGCTAAACCAAAATCCAACCTGATTGATGATCGAGATTCACACTCAGCTTGCCACCAATACCAAAATTTTTTCAGGTTCATCGACTGTTTTCGGTAATGATCCAAACACGCAAGCCAGCCTGGTTGATTTGGCTATGCCGGGCGTATTGCCGGTATTAAACAAAGAAGTAGTTGATCTTGCGATTCGCTTTGGTTTGGGCATCGATGCATACATCGACCAGGCATCTGTATTTGCACGTAAGAACTACTTCTACCCGGATTCTCCAAAAGGTTATCAGATCAGCCAGATGGATAACCCGATTGTGGGCTTGGGGCATATCGACATTCAACTTGAAGATGGCACGGTTAAACGCATTGGCGTAACGCGCGCGCACCTTGAAGAAGATGCAGGTAAATCGATCCATGACCAGTTCGAAGGTATGTCAGGCATCGACTTGAACCGTGCAGGTACGCCTTTACTTGAAATCGTATCTGAACCGGATATGCGTTCAGTTGAAGAAGCGGTTGCATACATTAAAGCGATTCACACGCTAGTGCGCTGGTTAGGCATTTCTGACGGTAACATGGCGGAAGGTTCGTTCCGTTGTGACTGTAACGTGTCTTTACGTCGTCCGGGTCAACCTTTCGGTACACGTTGTGAATTGAAAAACCTGAATTCATTCCGTTTCATTGAACAGGCGATCAATGTTGAAATTGAACGTCAAATGGAAATTCTGGACTGGGATGGCACCATTGATCAGGAAACGCGTCTGTTCGACCCTGTAAAGATGGAAACGCGTTCAATGCGTTCTAAAGAAGAAGCGAACGATTACCGCTACTTCCCTGACCCAGACTTGTTGCCTGTAGTGATTGCGGACGAACAAATCGAAGCAATTAAAGCAACCATGCCTGAGCTTCCTGCGGCACGTCGTGCGCGTTTTGTGACTGACTTTGGTGTGACTGAGTACGATGCTCACGTGCTTACATTGACTCGTGAAATGTCAGAGTTCTACGAAGAGGTGGTTAAGGCTGCTGGTGGCGCTGCACAAGGTAAGATTGCGGCAAACTGGGTGATGGGCGAATTCTCAGGTGCTTTAAACAAAGCAGGCCTAGATTTGGCTGATTCTCCTGTATCAGCTGGAAAACTTGGTGGTATGATTGCACGTATTGTGGACAACACAATTAACGGTAAGATCGCGAAGCAAGTATTCGGCTTTATGTGGGAAGAAGGCAAATCTGCGGACGAGATTATTGCTGAAAAAGGCTTGAAACAGGAAACTGATACAGGCGCGATTGAAGCGATTATTAAAGACGTGCTTGCTGCCAATGAGAAGATGGTTGAAGAGTATAAATCTGGTAAAGAGAAAGCGTTCAATGGTCTAGTTGGTCAAGTGATGAAAGCAGCAAAAGGTAAAGCGAACCCTGCTCAAGTAAATGAATTGATGAAGAAGTTGATTGGTTGAGACTGATTAATTTTGGAATAAAAAACCCGCTTTAGAGCGGGTTTTTAGTTTTATTTTGTATAAAATCTAGAAGCTGAAAAAATTTTGTATGATTATAAATTTTTAATTTCTCTAAAAATTCTTTATCTTTCATTTGTCTATAGGATTCAAATACATAAAATTTTTTCTCTCTCCTAGGAAGGTTATCTTCATAAAATATCCTATATTGCTTCACATTCACTGATTCTGATATTAATTCACCTTCATCATCATATTCATTTAAATAAAGATCTTTAATATTAAAACCTAGATTAAGAGACTTATCATTTTTATTCAAAAAAAAATTATGAGTTATCGGAGTAAATATAGCATCTAAATAATTTTCGTAATAGAAATCATATCTAGTTCTCTCCATAACATGATTAACTTTCCGTTTCTGCTCCTCATAATCCATTCCATTAAAATCGTCCCAAGTTAGTTTGTCATAACCACCATACTTTAAAAGATCATAATAATATTTCCCTTGTTTGTAATCCAAGTCTGTCTCTTGAAATTCCTTAAACAATACAGGTTGAGCATAAACCTCAGAAATTTGATTTTCTGTGTAGTTATCTGACAATAAGACATACCATTGGAATGTTGAGAATAACTCAACATAACAAAAAATTAATTTTTCTTCCTGTCCTTCACATTGCAAAGTAAATAATGATAAGAAATGATGTGGGTATTCGTAGCACTCTGACTTTATCTTTTCAATCTCTATATCCAATTCAGTAAAAGGATAAAAAGGAATTACACACAATTTATCTAGAATGTTTTGATTTTCAAAGTCAATTATTCTATTCAAAAAATCTCTTTTTATACCTAATTTTGTTGCATAGCCTGCACATATTTTCGCTAATTCTTGTTTAAAATTAAGATTCTCAATATTAAAATTTGGAAAAATCCGATCCTCGTTTTCCAACTCTAGAAATTCTTTTATAATTAACTTGTAGCCTAATGAGTCAAGTCTTTTTTCTTTTAAATATTTTCCCACTCTTTGTTTTTTTCCAAAGAAATGAAGCTTTTTCTCTTTCTGATCTATATGATGAGTCGCACCAAAACATTCTATCTTTTGACTAGACCACATGACATCTAAAATAATGTTTAACTTTGATAAATAAACTTTAGCTTTTGTTTGGTTATTTTTGTTTGAAGAACGATCTACTCTAAGATCTAATAGTTTTTTCAAGAAATCAAAATTTTCTATAAATTTTTTATCGATAGAATCGTTTAACTTACTCCCACACTCCTCACATAGTACATCTTCTGACTTCAGATATCCGCCTAAAGCATTAGGAATAATATGTTCTTCATGCGTTATACATTGTCCTTTATTTTTAAGACTTTCTATCTTTTCAATTTTCTGTTCTTTACTTAGCTTAAGCCCTTTTAAGCTTATTAATTCTAATCCACACAAATAACATATATGCACGACATGCCCAAAAATTAAGTTATTAAAATTCATAAATATCAAAATAGAAGGCAAGTTTACAATATAAATTTAAGAAAATTTTCAATCATATATGTGATCCTAGCCAAAATAATGGACAGTACTTCCCTCTAAAGATAACGTAACGTTAACTTTGGAGATCCAAGAAATGGCCAAACGTTTTAGTCCTGAATTTAAACAGCAAGCAATTGATTA
>SPVA01000079.1 GCA_013530545.1 Acinetobacter lwoffii | reverse complement strand
CTTGGATTGAAGATTACAATTGCAATCATCCTCATAGTGGGCTAAAAATGAAATCTCCTCAGGAGTATCGATTGCTAAAATTAGCAAGTTAACTGTCCGTTTTTACGGGGGCTAATACACAAGCCACCTACTTAGATCGTAATAAAACTCTTATTTAACACGATTTAAAAATGCTTATACTTTAGGCAAGAATAGAATTAGGACAATTTCATGAAAAAGTTACTTGGCGTTATCTTAAGTGCCTCTGTATTGACTTTAACTGGGTGTGGTAAACAAGAAGCGCCTGCCACTGATGCAGCGCAAAGCAAAGATGCTAATGGTCTTCAAACTGTAACTATGGCTTCGACCGGTTCAGATGCAGACGTATGGCGTTATATCGCGACCCTGCCTGAAACCAAAGCAGCCGGTATCAAACTTGATGTGAAAAATTTTACTGACTATGTGTCAATGAACACGGCAGTAGCCAACAAAGAAATTGATGTGAATGCATTCCAGTCTTATGCCTATATGGTTGCTTACAACGATGCCAACACAGCCAAAATTGTACCTCTATCTACCACTTATTTAGAGCCAATGGGTATTTACTCAAGCAAAGTGAAATCTTTAAACGAGTTTAAAACTGGTGCAACCATTGCTATTCCTAACGACGGCGCAAACGAATCACGTGCATTATTACTTTTACAATCAGCAGGCCTAGTTAAATTAAAAGCTGGTTTTGACAATGTCAAAGGTACAACTTCTGATGTGACCGAAAATGCAAAACAAATCGTGATTAAGCCAATTCAAATGGCGACTGCAGTACGTGTAAAAGATGAAGTTGATGCGATTGTGCTGGGCAATACCCTGGCAATGGAAGGTGGTTTAAACGTATTGAAAGATGCGATTTACTATGAGCCAATCGATCAAAGCACAAAAATGAATGTCAACGTATTAGCTGTTGCAGCAGACCGTCAAAACGATCCAGTCCTGCAAAAAGTAGGTGCGTTGTATCATACGCCAGCAGTAAAAGCATATGTTGATGAACATTTTGGTGGTACGAAAGTTGCGGTAAACAAACCTGTGACGTATTTAACTGAATCAAAATAGTACTATAATAGACTTTTAGAACAGGCAAGGACGATTTCTTGCCTGTTTTTTTATCCGTGATGCAGTTTTTGAGACTATGATTGAATTTAAAGATATTTCAAAACAGTATGAGCTTAAGGGTCAAACCTTGCATGCCTTGAATCAGATTAATCTTCAGATTCCAACCGGCAGTATTTTTGGCATCATCGGTTATAGTGGTGCCGGTAAAAGCACCCTCATCCGTCTGATCAACCTGCTTGAGCGCCCAAGCTCAGGCCGGATTATCATTAACGGAACAGACTTTACCGCACTCGATGCCAAAGCATTGCGTCAAGAACGTGCCAGCATCGGCATGATTTTTCAGCATTTCAATTTAATGCAAACTAAAACTGTGGCGGCCAATATCGAAATGCCCATGAAACTCCTCGGCTGGAGCAAGGCAGAACGGGAAAAGCGCCTCGAAGAATTATTAGACTTTATTGACCTGAAACATAAACGTCATGCGTTTCCAGATGAATTGTCTGGCGGTCAAAAGCAGCGCGTCGGCATTGCCCGTGCCCTTGCCAATCATCCAAAAATTTTACTCTGTGATGAAGCAACTTCTGCACTTGATCCACAAACCACCAAATCTGTTCTACAGCTCCTTAAAAAAATTAATGAAGAACAAGGCATCACCATTGTTATGGTCACCCATGAAATGGATGTGATTGAAACCGTGTGTGATTATGTCGCCGTGATGGAAAAAGGTGATGTGATTGAAACAGGCAGCACCTTACAAATATTTAGTCAGCCACAGCACCCGACCACCAAGAATTTCATTCAGACTGTACTTCAGCAACATTTACCGGTCAATATTCTGAATAATCTGGAAAACCAGAACCATCACAGTATTTATTGCCTAAAATTCCTTGGTAGCTCAGCTCAGGAAACTGTAATTCAGGCTGTCATTAAACAGTTTGATATCAGTTTAAATATTCTGTTTGCCAACATGACCGAAATTAAGGGTGCGGTCATTGGCCAGATGTTTATTCAGCTACTGGGTGATGCACAAGAAATTCAGATAGCAATAAAATTTCTTGAACAACACGGCGTACAAGTCGATCAGGCGGGAGTACAGGCATGAGAGATTTAATTGTACAGTGGCTGACGACGATCACGGCGCCGTTCTGGAAAAGCTCCCTGTCGATAGATCAGTTTGTGACAGCGCTGCAAGAAACCTTTCATATGGTGTTCTTCGCGATGCTGTTTGGCTGTATCTGGGGCTTTATTCAGGCGATTACCCTGTTGGTAACACGTCCGAATGGAATTCTGCCGAATCGTGTGATTTATCACGGTCTCAATCCGATTGTGAATGCGTTGCGTTCCCTGCCGTTTATTATCTTGTTGATTGCAGTGATTCCACTGACCAAGTTAATTGTCGGCACATCGATTGGGACCTGGGCAGCGATTGTTCCATTGACCATTTATGTCGGCCCATACATTGGTCGCCTGATTGAAACCTCTTTACTCGAAGTGAATGAAGGTATTATCGAATCTGCCCAAGCGATGGGCGCGACGCCAATGCAAATTATCTTTAAGTTTATTCTGCCGGAAGCGCGTAGCTCACTGATTCTAAACTTGACTACTGCTACCATCAGTTTGATTGGTGCAACGGCAATGGCCGGTGCTGTCGGTGCGGGTGGTATTGGTGACTTAGCGATTTCTTATGGTTATCAGCGTTTTGATACCTCTGTAGTCATCATGACGGTGATTGTATTACTGATTCTAGTGCAGATTGTACAAAGCCTCGGTGACTGGTTATCCCGACTTCGTTAAGCTAGTTTTTATGTATGAATAAAGCCCTCTAAAAAGAGGGTTTATTGTTTTTAATACTTACGAACCCTTTCTCATTATTTCAAAGTAAAGTCCTGCAACTATTTGATACGTGCCACGGCGACAGGAAGTCGCCCGTTGATTTATAGCACATGGAAGTTCCATTAGATCAACAAAAGGGTTTTGTTACTTTTGTCCCATCAAAAGTAAAAGAAAATATCTTCTAACAACTAATTAAATAATCAGCTTAAAAAATCAAATTCAAACTTGACCTAAAAGTTAGCCATTTCCCCTCAATTTCAAACTGAAACAATAAATCCCATGTTAAACTATTCAATGGTTTTAGCAGGGACTCATCTATGCACTTTGTTCATCTTGGTATTCATACAGAATTTTCAATTACTGAATCCATCGTACGGATACCTGACTTGGTCAAAGCTGCCGAAGAAGAACAGATGCCTGCCCTTGCGCTCACGGATCTTTCTAACCTGCATGCTGCCGTCAAGTTCTATGGCAAATGTTTAGGCAAAGGCATCAAGCCGATTCTGGGTTCCGAAATTCGCCTGAATGATGCCGAACATCGCATGACCTTATTGGCCATGACCAATACCGGCTGGCGCAACCTGACTGAACTGGTATCTGAAGGCTTTATCAGTGGTCAGCAACTGGATATCCCCTGCGTTCAAAAACAATGGATTTTAAATCAGTCTGAGGACATGATTGCCCTGCTCGGCATGCATTCCGATGTCGGCAAAATGCTGATGAGTTCAAATCCGCAAAAAGCGGAACCGCTGCTAGAAGAATGGGTCGAAAAATTTGGCAATCGTGTTTATCTTGCCCTGACCCGTACCAATCGTCCGGATGAAGATAACTTTATTCTGGAAGCGGTCAAACTGGCAAAAAAATACAATATTGGTGTGGTCGCACATAACGATGTGCACTTCATGACCCGTGAAGATTATGAAGCGCATGAAGCACGGGTATGTATTGCAGATGGTTATGTGCTTGGTGACAACCGCCGCCCTAAAACCTATTCACCTGAACAATATTTCAAATCTGCTGAAGAAATGACGGCGCTGTTCTCGGATATTCCATCTGCGATTGAGAACACCTATCACATTGCCAAACGCTGTAATGTGACGCTGCAACTGGGCAAATACTTCCTGCCTGATTATCCGATTCCTGAAGGTCATACCATTGATACCTTCTTTGCGCACTTGTCCAAAGAAGGTCTGGAAGAACGCCTGAATTTCCTGTATCCGCCTGAACAACGTGATGAAGACTGGCCGGACATTCGTAAGCCTTATGATGAGCGTATCGAATACGAGATTAATATCATTAACTCGATGGGATTCCCCGGCTACTTCTTGATCGTGATGGACTTCATTCAGTGGTCGAAAAGTAACGGCGTCCCGGTCGGTCCGGGGCGTGGTTCGGGTGCAGGTTCACTGGTCGCCTATAGCTTAAAAATTACCGATCTTGATCCGCTGCGTTATGAACTGCTGTTCGAACGTTTCTTGAACCCGGAACGTGTTTCGATGCCCGACTTCGACGTCGATTTCTGTATCGCAGGCCGTGACCGCGTGATTGACTACGTGGCGCGTACCTATGGCCGAGATGCAGTCTCCCAGATTGCAACATTTGGTACCATGGCGGCCAAAGGTGCGATTCGTGATGTTGCCCGCGTTTTGGGCAAATCTTATGGCTTGGCAGATCGTATCTCGAAAATGATCCCGACCAAGCCTTTAGGTCTAAGCCTACTTGAGTCGCTGGAGGCTGAACCACAGCTTAAAGATATCGTCACCAATCCATCCAATCCAGATCATGACGATGCAGCCGAAATCTGGGAAATGGCACTGAAACTGGAAGGTATTACCCGAAATACTGGTAAACATGCCGGTGGTGTGGTGATCTCGCCGACCAAAATTACTGATTTCTCTGCGGTTATGTGTGATGCCGATGGTACCGGACGCGTGGCACAGTTCGATAAAGACGATGTCGAATCTGCAGGTCTGGTGAAGTTTGACTTCTTGGGTTTACGAAACCTGACTGTGATTGAAGATGCGGTTAAAAATATTAATAAACGCATCAAATCTGACAAGCCTTTAGACATTGCTTATATCCCGCTTGAGGATAAAGACGCATATTTGGTCTTTGCCAATGCCAACACCACTGCGGTATTCCAGTTTGAATCCGCGGGCATGAAGAAGATGCTGAAAGAGGCACGTCCGAGCAAGTTTGAAGAAATTATTGCCTTCGTATCGCTGTACCGTCCAGGCCCGATGGATCTGATTCCTGACTTTATTCACCGGATGCATGGTGGCGATTTTGAATATCTGCATCCCTTGCTTGAAGGCGTGCTAGAACCCACCTACGGGATTATGGTGTATCAGGAACAGGTAATGCAGGCTGCACAGTATTGTGCCGGCTATACCCTCGGCGGCGCGGACTTGTTACGTCGTGCGATGGGTAAGAAAAAACCGGAAGAAATGGTCAAACAGCGCCAGATCTTTATTGAAGGTGCATCGAAAAAAGACATTGATGAAGCTACGGCCAACCATATCTTTGACTATATGGAAAAGTTTGCCGGCTATGGTTTTAACAAATCGCATGCGGCTGCCTATGCTTTGGTTGCCTACCAAACTGCATGGCTGAAAGCGCATTATCCGGCTGAATTCCTGTCGGCAGTATTGACCTCGGAGATGCAGAACACCGACAACGTGGTATTCCTGATTGATGACTGTCGCAAGAATAATCTGGAAGTTTTACCGCCGTCAGTGAATATGTCGCTGTATCAATTCCATGCTATCGATGAGCAAACCATTGTCTATGGTCTGGGTGCGATCAAAGGCGTCGGTGAAGCGGCGATGCAGTCAGTGATTGACTCGCGTGCGCAAGAAGGTTCATTCCGTGACTTGTTTGATTTCTGTCATCGTATTGACCTGAAAAAAATCAATAAGCGTACTCTAGAAGCACTGATTCGTTCAGGTGCACTGGATTGCTTGGGAATTGACCGTGCCGACCTGATGGCGCAACTGCCTGAAGCGGTTCAAGCTGCGGAACAGGCACGTTCCAATCGTGAAACCGGCATCATGGACCTGTTTGGCGAAGTTGAAGAAGTTCAGCGCAAGCCATCTAAGCCAGTCAAACCTTGGGCAGATGAAGTTCGCCTGAAAGGTGAGAAAGACACGCTTGGCCTGTATTTAACCGGCCACCCGATTGATGTGTATCGCAATGAACTAAAAGCCTTTGTGCCTAGTCAGATCAATGAGCTGACGCCGACCCGCCGTGGCGTGACCACCGTGTTTGCAGGATTGGTGGTGGATATTGCCAACTTTCCGAACCGGATGATGATGACACTGGATGATGGTACGGCACGGATTGAGATTTCAGCCAATCACGAACGCTTCAACCGCTTTAAAGAGATTATCCAGCTCGATAAGGTGGTGGTGATTGAAGGTGAAATTTATGAGCGTGAAGGCTTTGACCGTCCGATGGGACGCCTCACCAAAGCATTTAGCCTGAATGAAATTCGTCAGAAACGTGCCAATAGCATCAAGATTACTCTCACAGCCGAGCATTTCAGCAAGAGCTTGAGCCGTGACCTGCAGCAGATTCTGACTCCTTATTGTAATGTCGATATGTCAGCACATATTCCGGTGATTCTGTATCTGGACTATCCGTATGCCACGACTGAACTGCATCTGGGTCTCAACTGGAAAGTTGCCCCACTGGATGAGCTCTTAGCCAAATTGCGTGATTATTTTGGTAAAGAAGCCTTGCATATTGAGTATCAGGTCAAGTCCAAAGCTGCCAAAGCCGTGTCCTATGAACAGGCCAAGCCGGTGGATATTCCTCCGCCGCCTGCGGGCATGAGCATGGATGATGCACTGGAGCTGTATCAGGCTGAATCCCAGCCGCAATATTCATAAATCCTGATCTTTAAAACACCTTAAAATTGGAATCCTCATGAGTCAAATTGACAATGCTGCTGTTTCAGCACATCTCTCCCATGTGCGTATTGTCATGGTCAATACCACTTTACCTGCCAATATCGGCAGTGCCTTACGTGCCATGAAAACCATGGGCTTGTCTAAGCTGGTTCTGGTGGCACCGAAAACCTATCCGCATCCGGATATTGACGCGCTGGCCGCGGGTGCAACTGACCTGATCGAGCAGATCGAGATTGTAGAAACCCTTGAAGATGCCATTAAAGACTGTCAGATTGTATTCGGTACCAGCGCACGTAGCCGTACCATTCCCTGGCCGCTGTTAGATGTGCGCCCTGCCGCTGAAAAAGCCATGTCCGCCGTGGTACAAAATCAGCAGGAAGTCGCGATTCTATTTGGCCGTGAAGACCGTGGTCTGACCAATGAAGAACTGGCGATGGCCAATTATCATCTGACTATTCCTGTGAATACTGATTATGGCGTACTGAATGTAGCTCAGGCGATTCAGGTGATCTGCTATGAGATGCGCATGGCAACGATGAGTCAAATTGAACAGCCACGTGATGCTAAAGCGACCATGCAAGTCATTGATGGCATTGAAATGGAATGGGATGAACCTTTAGTCAATCATGCGCAGATGGAACAGTTCTATCCGCACTTGGAAAAAATGCTGGCAGAAATTGAATTTATGGATCCAAAAAATCCAAGATTATTGCCTTTACGCTTGCGTCGTCTCTTCGGACGTATACAATTAGATCGTATGGAATATCACTTACTTCGTGGTATTTTCAGCCGTGTTCAGGCATTGAATAACGGTACCTGGAAAAAATCTTCACACACATCATCACAGGACGAGGATCAAATCTAATGCTAAAACAGCTCAAAGAAGATATACAAGCTGTCTTTGCGCGCGATCCTGCAGCACGCAATACCTTAGAAGTCTTAACCACTTACCCTGGCATTCATGCGCTGATCATGCATCGCATGGCACATGAGCTATGGAACAAAGACTGTAAAGGAACTGCGCGTGCGTTGTCTTCGTTTAGCCGCTTTGCCACAGGCATTGAAATCCATCCGGGTGCAAAAATTGGCCGCCGTTTCTTTATCGATCACGGTATGGGTGTCGTAATTGGCGAAACTGCTGAAATTGGCGATGACGTGACGCTTTATCACGGCGTGACTTTGGGTGGAACGACCTGGAATAAAGGTAAACGTCATCCGACCCTAGAAGATGGCGTGGTGGTCGGTGCTGGTGCCAAGATTCTAGGGCCATTTACCGTGGGTAAAAATGCCAAAGTCGGTTCTAATGCGGTCGTCACCAAAGCGGTTCCTGAGAACGCCACAGCTGTGGGCAACCCGGCACGTTTTATCACCAAAGACAAACCCAAAGATGATGCTGAAGCGCGTCGTCGTGACTATGCAGAAAGTATCGGTTTCCAGCCCTATGCCGCAACTGAAGACCAGTCCGATCCGATTTTGGAAGGCATGCGGATTCTGCTGGATCGCATTCAGCAAAATGAAAAACGCATGAACAACTTGTGCAATCGTCTTTCTTTGTTAGATCCGACCTTTAACAAGCAGCAACAGGATGGCCAGCCTTTGAGTAAAAAAGAGTTGGAGATTCTGGAAGAAGCGCGCCGTGAATGTGAAGCGCAAACCAGCCAATCCAAAGCCTGAATATCACACTTCACTCTGTAACACGGGTTTACTTGCATGATCGTTATACTTTTCATAGACTGACGATCATGCAATTTTTGAATAGATGTTTTAAAAATAACAGAATGGATGACTATTATGACCTTTAAGCCCTTGGCACTTGCTTGCTTAGCATTCACAATTACTGCGTGTTCAACCACTCCTCAGAAATCTACTGAGAAACCTGTAGATCAAGTGGTTTTTGTAGAGCCTGAACTGAGCCCACCATTTTATGCTTTAAATCCATTCAATTATAATGAACCACCTGAATTTGAAGTGCATTTGAAAAAAGCTGCAGCGCAGCCTGTAACCAAGATGGTGGTGACGGATCCTAATGATCCATCCAAGCAATTGACCCTGGATGTGAATAAACTGATTATTCCAGTGGTAGATAGCAATACCCGTGCAATGCGTTATGCAGCACTTGCCAATTCAAATGAAATCGATATCACCGAAATTGACGATTTCCTGCAAATGGTCGAAGGTAAGGCACGTCATTATCCACCACGTTTCAGCGATCGTCAGGAACGCCGTGGCTTTGAAGCCAAACTACGTGAAGTCACCCGACAACTGGATACTTTAGCGGCCCGTCCAAATGCCTCTTTTGATGTATTGATGCGTGCTTTTAAAGCCAGCGTGATGGCACGTAACCTGGATCTGGGTTCAGTCTATACTACCAATTCCCTGACCTATGCCCAGCGTATTCTCAAAATCAACCCGGATGATCCTGAAGTCAACTTCTGGTTTGGTTTTGGTCTATCTGAAGGCGGTGGTCAACGAGAAGCCATCGCTTATCTGGACAAAGCCATGAAAGCTGGTGTTCAGGAGGCTTATCTTTCTGCAGCCAATAACTATATTGCATTAGAACAGAAGAAAAATGCCACTCAAACCTTGGCGAACTATAAGGTGAAATATCCGCAAGAAGCTGAAGTGGCTGACCGCCTGATTCAGGAAATTGAAAAAAATGGCCGCTGGAATGTTTGGCAAATTCTGCAAAGCTCAACACCTGCTCCGGTTGCAGAGCCAGCAACAGCACCGGTAACGCCATAACAAGATTCGCTTCAATTTGATTACAAATAGACTGCTACGGCGGTCTATTTTTATGGGAAAAAATTAGTAAAATACAAAACATTATCCCGCTTTATAACTTGAATTCAGTGAAAAGTTTTATGCACGAAAAAATAAATAAAAGATTAATGCTGTGCACTTTACTCATCACCAGCGTACTCAGCGGCTGTCAGGTGGTCAGTGTTAAGGAACAGGCTATTAATGTCACGCTGAACAATGAGCGTGACAGCATCTTGACCCGCGACAAGCTCAGTGAAGCCAGTCTGAATGTGTTATCCATGACAGGTCGTGAAGCCCAGATCTGTATTGATCAGCCCGAAGAATGTGTGGAAGATCTGAAAAGTATTCCCCAGATTTTAGATGAACAATTGCTTTCTACAGCAAGTGAATTATATCTCGCCAACTCCTTACAAAATGCCAAGTCTGCCGAATGCAACACCGGTGTCTTAAACAAAACCCGGTCACCGGAAAAACAGCAACAACACAAACAGAATATCCAGAAATGTCTGGATCAGCAGCTCACGATGCTGGATAAAAGCATTCGTTATAGCTATGCCTATCTATTTAAAACCGAGCGTACGCCGCAAGAGCGGATTTTTGATAACCGCCAGGTCCAGATTCGTGACTTTTATAACCTGGCGATTGCTCATCTGATTCAACGCTATGCTGAACGTTATGAAGCCAAACAGTCCGGCCAGCGCATTCAGGTCGGTGACAGTGTATACACCATTGATCTGGAAAATTTTCCGCAGCTGAAAAACCAGACCATTGAACAGCTGATGTCCACCTATAACATGAACTTTTCCGGCCTACGTTCCATTACTCGTCGTGATGGTTTTGGTTCAGAATTTTTAGTGGTTTTACCTGAAGCACAGCAAACCGAGCAGGATAAAAAATATATTGTCGATCCGCTCAAGCACAACTATCCAAATGGTAAAAATCCTAACATTCATTCAGCACGCTATCTGGCGACCACCATTACTGCTGTACCAAAATCCGCGAATTCGACTGAACAGATTTTATCTACTTCGGAGTTTCACCTGAAACTGTATGACCCTTATAAACATGAAAAGATCAAAGTAGCTTCGAAAGAATATGCGCTAGCCGCCAACTTTTCCGCACCTTACGGTTTATGGCTGGCCGAGAACAATCTGGGGCGTTTAGCCTATCTGACGCTGATTAATCGCGAAGACAGTCTGAGCATGCCGCACCTGTACATGCTGGAACCTTATAATCCGGACAAGAAAGTGCTGGTATTGATTCATGGCCTGGCCAGTAGTCCTGAAGCCTGGATTCGTCTGACCAACGACATTATGGGTGATCCGGTATTAAGAGAAAATTTCCAGGTCTGGCAGGTATTTTATTCTACTAATATGCCGATTCTGGAAAGCCGTTTTCAAATTAATGCACTGGTTCAGCAAGGCTTTGCCC
>SPVA01000069.1 GCA_013530545.1 Acinetobacter lwoffii | reverse complement strand
TAGGGCGTGTCCTCATTTGGCTTTACACCAAATAAATATGCAAGCAATGTAAATCATAGACTGGTAATTTCGTGCAAGCTTATCAAATCGGGTTGCAATCGCTCGGAAATGCTTCAATCTCGCAAACACATTTTCAACTAAATGTCTTAATTTATATAGATATTTATCAAACTCCTTATTCGATCTTTTACTATTTGATCTCATTGGAATGATGGGAATCATATCCTTGTTCTGGGCATATATTCTAATGTGCTCAGCATCATACCCCTTATCAGCAATGAGATAAGTTGCCTCGCCTACAGTATCAATCAGTTGTTTTGCAACTTGACTGTCGTGGACGCCACCCCCAGTGATTTTAAAATCAATCGGTAATCCATTCGCGTCGGTTGCAAGATGCAATTGCTCTTTCGAAACCATTCCGAGCTCCACTTGCATGTTGATGCACGCGTATGTAGCTTCCGTCAATGAATACCCATTCTTGATCCAAGACGCCTCGTAATCTAAAAAAAATTTATCCCACAATCCCTTGCTTGCCCAACGATTAAAGCGATTGTAAGCAGTTTGCCAAGGACAAAATTCTTGGGGAATATCACGCCATGTGGCGCCTGTACGCAGTTTCCATAAGATCGCTTCCATGATATTTCTACTATTCTTTGAACAGTAACAACCGTGTAATCGCATAGTATCTTGAATTTGCTGCCAGATATCATCGGTGAGAAGAGTACGTGCCATTGAAAAAATATAGAAATCAAAAGAGCTTAAAGGAGGATTTTAAGTATTTAAAACCAATTTTTCAAATGAGGACACGCCTTAGAAAAACCTTAGCTATTCAGAGGTGGCAGATTTTTTAATGCAGCTCAAGCCTGCAAGTATTCCCCAAGAAGTACAGCCTTTTGTCAACAATTCCACGCAGTTGATTCAAAAACTCAATGACAGTCTGCAACAGGAGAAAGCCTTTAGTGCCTATGCTGCACATGAATTACGCAGTCCCCTGACTGCAATTAAAACCCATGTACAACTGGCCCAGCTGATCGGTCAGCAGCAGCACCTGCCTGAATCCATTCAGCATAATTTGCAGCAGGCCAATGAGAGTATCCGGCGTTATACGCTGTTACTCGAGCAGCTTTTATTGCTGACCCAATCAGAAAACAGTATCCAGGCAATGCCTGAGGCCATCTGGCTTCGCCCCATACTTGAGAAAGTTCTTGCAGACTTAGGTACACGCTATCCAGAAATGAACAAAAAAATACAAGTAAACTGGGACAACTTGGGCGAAATTCAGCTGCCTGAATTTGTGCTGTATACCGTACTGAAAAATCTGCTTGAAAATGCCCTGCTGCATGCACAGGCTGCCCATATCTGGATTTCCATGCAGTCTGGTTGCCTAGTGATTGAAGATGATGGACAGCAACTGACAGCACAGGATATCCAACATTTAGGACAACGCTTCTGGCGCAAATCTGCTCAGCAGCACGGCCATGGTTTAGGACTGGCATTGACCGCTAACCTGTTAAAACAGTATGGCTATCAGCTCTCTTTCAATGCCCGACAGCCCTATGGGCTTCGCATTGAAATCAATTCAATACAATCGAAAACCCTAGAGATTTTTTGAAATAAAAATTCTTACTTTTCAACATCCAATAAAGATATCACCAATTCAAATCACTTCCTTTGTTTATACAAATAACTTTTTCTTCAACAAAAACCTTCTCTGTATTCTCAAGTTTATAATCAGGCGATCACAACGCACTTTTAATTTTTAGCATAGAAACAGGTATAAAAATAATAAGACCCCTCTATGAAAACAAAAATGCCAGAGAAAAAAGATCACTTGATGCAACTAGGCCTGTCACCAATTAGCTTAAAAAAATCTAATCTGTCCTCATTATTTTTTCATGACTAAACGCTATGCATTAAGAAATGATCAGTGGGAACAGATTAAGGATCTGTTGCCCGGACGAGCAAGTACTGTTTGAGTAACTGCCAAAGACAACAGGGTATTTGTTGAAGCAGTATTGTATCGGTATCGTTCAAGTATTCCGTAGTGAGATTTACCAGAATGCTTTGGGGATTTTAGAGTCGTGCACACTCGCTTTAGCCCTAAAAATCCAGGATAATCACCACCCCATAGTTCTGATTAATTTTTTAAAAATTTCCTTTCGATGGCCGGGCTTGCGCTAAACTCAAAGCATCTTATCGCACCGTAATGCACTGTTATGGAATTCAAGGCCTGGTATAAGCTTCGCAGATTTATTTATGACAATTTGCATAATGAAGAACACGAAAGCATCTTAAGTCGCGTCATCAATATATTTCTGATTATATTGATTATTGGGAATACTGCTGCCGTTTTACTTGAATCAATCAATGACCTCTATCAATCCTATCAGCTGCTGTTTGATGCCTTTGAATTATTCTCGATCTTTATTTTTACCCTGGAATATTTATTAAGATTTTGGGCCATTGCGGAAAAAGACCCCTTTGAAGGTGCATGGAAAAACCGATGGTTATGGATCCGTAGTGGCGGTGCCATCATTGACCTGTTGGCGATTCTCCCGGCCTATATTAACTTCTTTGTGCATCTCGATTTACGCTTCCTGCGAATCCTTCGATTATTCAGATTACTCAAATTAACCCGTTATTTCGTCTCCCTGCAGATTTTATTGCGGGTGATCAAGCGCGAAAAGGGCTCATTTCAGGCGGTTATTTTTATCCTGCTGATCATGATCATCATCGCGGCGGCTGGAGTATATGTGGTTGAAAATAAGGCTCAACCAGAAGTCTTTAGCTCCATCCCTGCATCCATGTGGTGGGCAGTGGTGACACTGACCACGGTCGGCTATGGCGATGTGACACCAATCACCCCCTTAGGCCGCTTTCTAGGGGCTTTAATTACTATTTTAGGGGTGGGTCTGGCAGCGCTTCCTGCGGGTATTCTGGCAAATGGTCTGGCCAATGAGCTGAGACAGCGCAAGCACAAACTGGAATTAAGATTTCGTGAACTGCTCGATGATGCAGAAATTGACTTAATTGAAGATCAAGAAAAAATTGAAATTTTACGTAAAGAAGTCGGACTGAGCAAAGAACAAATGCAGGATATCCTGTTAGAACTTATTCATGAGCGTAAGAAAGAACAACTCGAGCAGGAAAAAAACAAATATTTCTTCTGTCCACATTGTGGGCATAAGTTACCTGATTAAATTCGAACGTCAATGCAAGCGTATCATCACGAGCGACCATCGGGTATGACGCCCGTTGCAGACAGATACTATTCACTCAATCCACTCGACTGAATCAGGATCAAATCCTCTCAGGCCAAAAATGCAGCGATGTCTTCCGCTACTGCCCGAGCTGTCCGGGAAACCCCGACCAGCGTCGCCGAAGCAGCACCGGTCCATTCTCCATAGCCCACCAGCCATAAATTTGGTACCTGAACAGAGCGGCCATTCTGAACCGCAATGGTCTGGTCCGGCTGGATAATTCCGAGGCTGCTGAGGTGATTCAGCGCCGCCTTAAATCCTGTACACCAGATCACCACATCCACATGCGCTGTGCTGCCATCTTCCCAAATCACGCCATGTTCTGTAAAAGCTGAAAATGGACGCCTGCTCTGCAAAATGCCTCGCTCACGTGCATCTTTAACTGAATCAATCATGACAATATCACCCAACCCCCCAATGGGCTGCTCAATCTTTCTACCTTCCTGCTGGGCTTTCAGGCGCTCAGTCGCCCTTAAGAACAGGACACGGCCATCGACATCATCTGCCAGAAACTGCGGCGGTGTCTGGGTGATCCAAAGCGTTTCGGCCACCTGAGATACTTCTGCCAAGATTTGTGCACCAGAGTTACCGCCACCCACCACCATGACTTTCTTGGTTTTAAATAACTCAGCATTTTTATAATCTGCGGAATGCAGTTGTACGCCCTGAAAATGCTCACGGCCGGCATACTCGGGAATAAATGGTTGGCTCCATGTCCCTGTAGCGCTTACCACTGCTTTGGCTTTCCAGGATTGTTCCCCGGCATAAACCTCTAAATACTGGCCCTTACTTTCCACGCGTTCCACACGCACCGGACGAACTACAGGAAAGTGATAGCGCTGCTCATAGGCGGTCAAATAATCGATCACCTCATTGCGGGTCGGATAGGTCTGTTCGGTCGCCGGCATCATCCAGCCTGACAGCGAACTTCAGCTATTCGGGGAGAAAAGGCGCAAGGACTCCCAGGCATGCTGCCAGGCACCTCCAGGCTGAGGCTGATCATCTAGGATGATAAACGGAATGTTCTTACGCTTTAAGAAATAAGCCGTGGACAAACCGGCCTGTCCACCACCGATGATGATCACATCAACTTCAGCTTGTAATTGAGCCAAAATATTTCCCCCCTTCTTTATTGTCATCAAATAAAAACCCAGCCTGCTTATCAGACTGGGCGTATTTCATAAAATTTTCAAGCGTTTAAATTAGCCTTCCATTGCTCAAGATACTTTTCAGTCTCTCTGATCACCTAGAATTTATAAACTACGCTGATTTACCCGTTTGGAAAGCTCTTCAGCCGATTCCTTGCGTTCCGAATAACGGTTGGTCAAATAAGCACTTTGCCCACGGGTTAGTAAAGTAAACTTATACAGTTCTTCCATCACATCGACAATCCGGTCATAGAATGCTGATGGCTTCATTCGTCCATCTTCTTCAAATTCCAGGAATGCTTTTGGAATTGAAGACTGATTTGGAATCGTGATCATCCGCATCCAACGCCCCAAAACACGCATCTGGTTCAGACTATTAAAGGACTGTGATCCCCCACTGACTTGCATCAAGGCAAGGGTTTTTCCTTGAGTGGCACGAATTGCACCCCCTGCCAGAGGAATCCAGTCAATCTGGGATTTAAAGATGGAACTCATAGAACCATGGCGTTCCGGTGAACACCACACCATACCTTCAGCCCATGCCAGAAGCTCATGCAGTTCTTTTACTTTTGGATGTTCAGTATCAGCATCTTCCGGTAAAGGCAGTCCTTTGGGATGGAAGATTTTTACTTCTGCCCCAAAATATTCAAGGATTCGACCAGCTTCAAGAACTGCAAGGCGACTGTAAGAACGTTCCCGATTAGAACCATAGAGCAGCAAAATCCGAGGAGGATGAGCTAGTTCTTTGGCTTGGACTTTTTCAAAGGTGGGTTGTTCAATAAGATTTGGATCTACGTTAGGCAGGTTCATCATCTCAAGCCTCTTTAAAATATTTCTTTCTTAGCCACAGTGAAACACTCACTAAAGCAATTAACACAGGTACTTCAACCAATGGCCCAATAATCGTGGTAAAAGCAACCGGCGAAGCAATACCAAAAGTTGCAATGGCGACTGCAAGTGATAATTCAAAATTATTTCCGGCCGCAGTAAATGAGATTGCAGCAGTTTTTGGATAATCATTGCCCATCCATTTACTCATAAAGAAGCTAATAAAGAACATGGCCACAAAGTAAATGATTAAAGGAATCGCGATGCGTAAAACTTCCAGTGGAAGACTCACAACATCACCCCCTTTTAAGCTAAACATGGCCAAAATCGTAAACAGCAAAGCCATTAAACTCAGCGGGCTGATTTTTGGAATGAACCTGGTTTGATACCATTCCACGCCTTTTTGTTTCACCAAAATTAAGCGCGTTAAGAAACCCAATAAGAACGGAATTCCAAGATAAATCAGAACAGCATGGGTAATGGTCCAGAAGCTAACATTGATCACTTGAGCTTCAATACCAAAATATGGCGGAAGGAAGGTCAGGAATAACCAGGCGTAGGTACTGAAGAATAAAATCTGGAAAATACTGTTAAACGCCACCAATGCTGCAACATATTGGTTATCACCACAGGCCAGACCATTCCACACCAGTACCATGGCGATACATCGAGCTAAACCAATCAGGATCACGCCTGTCATATACTCTGGATAGCTATGCAAAAAAATCACAGCCAACGCAAACATCAGTACCGGAGCAATCAACCAGTTTTGAATTAAAGATAGCGTCAGGGTTTTTTTATCCTTAAACACTTGTGGCAAGGTCGCATAATCCACTTTTGCCAGGGGTGGATACATCATCAGAATCAGACCAATCGCGATTGGAATATTGACTGAATTAATACTCAATTGATCCAGAGCAACCGATGCTTGAGGAAAAAAGTTTCCTATTGCGATGCCTAACGCCATGGCAATAAAAATCCACAGCGTCAGGTTGCGATCTAAAAAGGACATGCGTTTTTCAGACATGTGACTTACTCAACATTCGAAATTTGATTAATCGCTGCAATCAATTGTGAGCGAGAAAGTTCATCTACGTTAAGTTTAAACAAAGTATCCAGGCGACGATTGATATGTTCAACAGTGTTCATAAAGGCTTGCATTTTTTCTTCTTTATCCACCTCTAAATGTGACGGATCAGACAGGCCCCAGTGCGCCTTGATCGCTCCGCCAAGATAAAGAGGACACGCTTCCTGTGCAGCCGCATCACAGACGGTAATCACCACGTCTGGCTGATACTGTTCACAGGCATCAATCGTCTTGCTGGATAAGCCTTTAGTCGACAAGCCCAGATTGTGCAGGGTTTCAAGCGTCAAGGGATGCACCTGACCGGAAGGTTTGCTGCCAGCACTGTAAGCGACCCAGCCTTCTGGCGCACGGCTATTGAACAACACTTCAGAGAGAATGCTGCGGCAACTGTTCCCCGTGCATAAAAACAAAAATTTCATGAAAACTTACTCGCAATGGCTCTGAATCGATAGAGCGGAAGAATCAAATAAAACCGGAACGTCACTACGTTTCAGTACGTCCAGAATTTCAAAGCACCAGGCCGGCAATTGCTGATTAATGCTGTAGTACACCCACTGGCTTTGCCGGCGATCGTTGAGTAAACCACAAGAACGTAACAAGGCCAGATGACGTGAAATTTTCGGCTGGCTTAACTGCAGTTTATCGGTCAGATCACAGACGCATTGCTCTTTGTTTTGTGCAATTAGCAGGACAATACTGAGACGTGTTTCATCAGATAAACATTTAAAAAACTGAACGTGGTCCATAATTGCTCCCATTTTTTATGCAAATATACACATATCCATATATATGGTAAAGATGATTTGTCAAAAATGATATCCAGATCAGAATATGCCTACCAGAAAGCGCTCGCTTGAACAATTTCCCGCTTTTTCCGATATAGATCATCGTCAATGTGTTTTTCAGATAAAAAAGCTCCAATCAAGTTGAAGCTTTTTCGCATGGGGGGACACTTTATTTTACCCGATTGCCCTGTTCATCCACGATGATTTCACCGTCTTCTTTGGCAAAGGCTTTTAATTGTGGCAAACGCAGAATATCCAGTACCACTTCCGATGGACGGCATAATCGGGTTCCAAACTCGGTAACCACCAACGGGCGATTGATCAGGATCGGATGTTGCAGCATGGTATCCAGCAGTTTCTCATCGCTCCAGCCGGCATCATCCAGATTCAGCTCGGTGTAGGGATCGACATTTTTACGGAGCACTTCACGAACCGTCAAACCGGCATCCCGAATCATGTTGACCAGCTGATCTTTCGAGGGTGGCGTAAGCAGATATTCGATCACTTCCGGCTCAATTCCCGCATTGCGAATTAACGCCAGCGTATTGCGTGAGGTGCCACAGGCCGGGTTATGATAAATTTGGACTTTTGGCATTTGATTCATGAGCTTCCCTCTTATCAATGAATCATAGTTTTATATATGAATATACGCATATTCGCAATATAAAATATATGTGCTTTATGAATAAAATCTGAGATGAGGACTCTAAAACCATTGGAAACAGTTTCAAAATGAGGCTGTCTTATGTCTAGGATACTGGGAGCAGTCCAGTTGATCCGGATGCTTATTACGGAGACATGCAATCTGATGACATTATTATGGTTCGTTACGGTGATGATGCTACTTTCAAAAATTAGTTATTGAGACAAATGGAAAAAGATATCTTCAGGCTCTAAGTCCAGAGTTCAAGCCAAATATTATTGAGTTAAACAACCAATGTATATTTGTAGGTCAGGTAGTTAACTGTATACGCTATGTTTATCGAGCGAGAACAAGATTTAGAAAGAATTAACAAAAGCCAATATATTCAGCGTTGTCTAAATTGATAAAATCGCCGTTTTCTACAGAAAATTTAAGATTGTTAAGGATTGAAGTGAATATTCAAAATGATTTACCAGAACTAAGTAATTACAGTGAGTTAAGCAGTAAAGAGCAATTAACTATCCATCAAATGCTTATTTCGTACGTACGCTCAGATCACCTCTATAATATTATCTTGACCCATAATGTTGAACCTTACGACTTAGTTAAACTTGTAAGTATTAGTTTTGAGAATAGAGATGCTGCTATCTGGGTTCATTTTGAAACTATTACAGCTGAGAGACTGACAATGCCTCTCGATTTTATTTCAAGAATAGAAGTATGTAATTACGAAGTTTTTTAAGACTAGAATCGAGTCCCCCTAGCGTGGGGATTTATGTTAAATAAGATCTAAGACAAAATAGAAATACTCTTGGTAACATACATAAGAAGCCAGCAGCTTTTGCAGCTATATAATTCTTGACCTTTTTATGGGAAATATGTGGTCTAAAAATTATCCCTATAAAACATCATATAAATCCTATAATTATTAGAAACGATGACATGATTTTAATCTCTTATTTTTCTAAGTTCATATTAAACAATCCGATATGTACGAGTTCTCTTTTATAAGATTCTCTATATAATTCAAAGTTAAATAACAATAAACTTTATATTTTTTCTTATATGTGAAGCTTATCCCAAAAAATTTAAAGGAAACTATATACCAGCTCTTATAAGATTGTCCCCCCAATGCGTACAATGAAGATAAACTGTTGAATGATTTGGATAAATCACTAAATTAATATAAATATTATTATAATATAAAGGGTTAGACACTTTTCCTTTCGACTTTACAATTTCCTTTCGTTGTTAATAATTAAGATACATTTAAAATGCTTCTTTAGAACTATAATTTTGAAAATTTTTTGGTAGCTTCGATTCATTATGACTTTTTATATATTTCTAATACTTATGAATATCGCAGCTATAATGGCAGTGATTGCATTTTTTCATAAGTAATAAGAAAATTACATCTTGGTATTTCTAACCGCAGGCTAATTTTAAATTTCATTATAAAAATAAATTTCTTTAAGTATTATTTTTAGTATAAATTTCACACATTTCTATATAATACCTATTTTTAGGCTCCCGTTTATAAGAATTACTCATATATTGGGTATTTCGCATATATATTCTTACTGTTGCAGTAGGTTCACTTCATGAATAATATTAACTTTAATAACTTTGAAGAAGCTGGCCAAGCCATTTTAAAATTCTTATCTCAACGCTTTGGCTTCAAATTGTGGATGATTACTCGTACTGAGGGTGACGACTGGATTGTATTATTGAGTGAAGATAATGGCTATAACGTTAAGCCCGGACAAGTATTTCATTGGGCAGACTCATTCTGCTCACACATGGTACAAAGTAATATGCCTCGTATTGCTCCCTATTCACCTGATATTCAAGTTTACGCAGATGCACCTATAAATCACCTAGTCTCAATTAAAGCCTATATCGGCCAACCTCTGTATAAAGAAGATGGCTCTCTTTTTGGCACTCTATGTGCAATTGATCCCGAACCTCAACCTAAAATTCTTGTTGAAGATGCTCCATTATTCGAGTTGATAGCAAAGGTACTCAGTTATACGATTCAAGCTGATATGAAAGCTGCTGAGTACATACGTAAAGCTGAGCGTTTTGAAATGGAAGCAATGTCCGACCCAATGACTGGACTTTTCAACCGTCGTGCTTGGGATGAGCTTATTATCAAAGAGGAAGAGCGCTGTAAGCGTTATGGTCACCCTACTGCTATTCTTATGATAGACCTTAATGATCTTAAGATCACAAATGATACTCTGGGTCATGCTGCAGGTGATGAGCTCATTCAAAGAATGGCTTTAGCTCTCAAAAACACGGTACGTAGTAATGATATTATCGCTCGCTTAGGGGGTGATGAGTTTGCTGTGATGACCATTGAAACTAACTTAGAGCATGCGAAGAAGCTTGCATCAAGAATTCAAAATACTTTTACAAAAGTTGGAATTAGTGCTGCAATTGGCTTTGCAATGCGTAATCCAACCTTTGGGTTAGCTGAAGCTATCAAAGAA
This sequence comes from Acinetobacter lwoffii, assembly GCA_013530545.1. Taxonomy (GTDB): domain Bacteria; phylum Pseudomonadota; class Gammaproteobacteria; order Pseudomonadales; family Moraxellaceae; genus Acinetobacter; species Acinetobacter lwoffii_G. The sequence continues at coordinate 4,571 of SPVA01000069.1, read as the reverse complement.
GCAGATGCAAAGATGTATCAGAATAAAGTTATGGTCAAATCGAGTAGCCATTAATTAAACTACTTACCCGATGCAGTCTTTGTATCTGGTAAGGCCTTATCTACAATCTGAAGATGTACTATTGAAATAATTCAATACAACCGAAAACCCTAGAGATTTTTTGAAATAAAAACTATTATTTTTCATATCATTAAGATCTTTAATCCGTTTTAATTCTGCACTTAGCCCTATCAAAATTGCGACTTTTCCAACAAAAATCCTGCAGTTTATTCCCAGGTTTTTGATCAAACGGTTAGGACCAACAATTTACTTTTATCATGAAGACTGATTATAAAAATAATAAAAGTCCATGCCAAAAAACCTTAAGTTCGCCAGCGAGCGCCGTAGTGACCAACGTAAAAAAGTCATACAAGCCGAAATGCTGCAGGCCCAAACATTTATACAGATCTATCTGCTCTTACCTTTCTTCTTTAAGGCATATCAGCATCAGCAACATCTTACGATGCGCAAACCCTAGAAGATGTCATCTAGCATGAAGCAAGCGCTGTGCGTGATAAAAAATTGACTGAACCTACACTGCGAATCTGCCTGTGGCTGATCAGCCTATTCCAGCCGAGTACAACGCAAGTGCAGCACTTCAATCAATTTATTAATTTGCGGCACTTTGAGCTGAAATATTTAAGCTAAATGTCATGAATAGACATATCTGCCAGTGCACCAAACTTTTCATCAAACGGCGCTAATTGTTCTTTGACGTATTTGGATCCGCGAAGTTTACGGCCATGCTCATCATAGTATTTATGAAAAAATGTTTTGAAGGGATAGTACTGTTTTATGCTCAAGTCTTCCGCCATCTGATTGACCTTCGCTTCAAGCATCTTTTGAGCTACCCCTTGCTCACATTCTTTTGCGGTATCACGAGTTGCTGAAGAACGTTTTCCATTGATCATTAGTTCAATGTAGTAGGCCGAACCGCGCTTTCTGGGCTTGGGTAATTTCATGACGTAATTTCCACAATTCTTGACGTAAACTTGACGTAAATTTAACGGCAATAACTGCATAAAATACGGGTTTTGCAGATAGTGCGGATAACGGCTCACTTTACTCAAGGCATTAAAATGTTTTCGCTTAAAACCCTTATAACATAACGTTTAGAATCTTGGTAGGTATAAGCAGACTCGAACTGCTGACCTCTACGATGTCAACGTAGCGCTCTAACCAACTGAGCTATACACCTAGAATGCTTGGCATATTATAAATTTTTCCGACCGAAAACAAGCCTTTTCATTTAGTTTTTAAAACGTCCGCGCAAGTTTTAAGCAAATCCTTGAATTTTTTCAATTCTTGTTCAGTTATTGGGGTTCCCGAATAAAGATTTTTTTCAAAAACCTGTATAGCTTGAATAAAGGCAGTCTGGTTTTCAATCTGAACCTGTTGAGATAAACGCTGCATCCAGTGATGAAAAGTTTCTGCAGGCTGTTTTTTGAGATGATCAGTTAGAGATTGATTCAGCTGTTGAATCGCACGATCAAATGGAGATTGCGCCTGTCGGGCTTTTAGATAAATTCTGAAGATATAGGCCAAAATCAATAGCGCAATACTGCCCAGTAAAATTATGACACTCGAATAAACTGAACCGAGGCCTAATTTTGATAACCAGTTTTGTTGTGATTCTGCATTATAACCCACCACCTTACTTTGCCATTGGTAGCTGGCATAATCGCTCCAAACGCGTAGTTTGGTGACCCATAGATTATGCTGCGAGTTCCAGGTCGACTGATTTGCCGATACCCATGCATCCTGAGAAAGCAGATTTTGCATGCCATCATCTATACGCTGTGGAGCGATCATTGCGGTTGGATCAAAGCGTCGCCATTTCTGGTCAATCCAGACTTCTGTCCAGGCGTGCGCATCGAGCTGCCGGACTTCCCAGCTCATGCGATCTGGTGCCAACTCCCCCCCCTGATAGCCGGTGACCACCCGTGCAGGAATCCCGACATAACGCATCAACATCACGAAACTCGAGGCATAGTGTTCACAAAAGCCTTGCCGGGAATTAAACAGGAACTCATCAATCCGGTTTTGTCCTAATTGGCCCGGCTTTAAGGTATAAACAAAATTATTCTGCTGATACCAGTTCAAGACTTTCTGTACATAACGCCGAGGATCTTCCGCACTTTGCGTATAGAGACGTTGTGCTAATTGTTGCGCTCGCGGGTCAAGTCGGCGCTGCACCTGAGTATTCGTTCGCTCGATATATTGCGTTGGCAAAGCCTGAGGTTCATATCCCGTTCCGATCCATTGTAACGAAATCGGTTCAACACGTTGCGTGAGCCGTCTCGGCACAATGCTCCAATCCTGACGGTTATAATAACGGCGTTCCACAGGTATCGATTTTTCCAACCCCATGATCCAGAACACCGAAGGATCCGCAGCCAGATATTGGTAGTTCCAGCCTGTAGGTACGGGTGAAGTATCCATCGGTTGTCGCATTAAAGGCTGCTGATTGACGAAACTGCTGGTCCAGCGTTGCCCATCATATTCATCTAGCACCAAGGCTCGCCAATAGAGTTCTGAGCGTGGCGGAAGCTTGCTGATATCACCAATAATCCGGAAAGCAAGGGCACTGGATTGGGATAATTCAGCAATATCCCCAGGTGACATACTATCGCCAATGCCGGTCACACCCTTATTTTCAGGAATGGGAATATGCCAAAGTGGTGGCAAGCGCGGAAAGAAAATAAACAGCAAGATAAAAAATGGAACAGCGTACAAGATAAACTTGCCTACATGTTTGGCATCCTGTTGCAATGCTGCGCGCTGAGTGATCTGCTCCTGCTCAAAATCGCTAGTCTGAATCCGGTACAAACCAATCAGACAGCTGATTAAACACAGCACGATCACAATCGCCATCCCAAAAGATTGGCTATATAGGAATGAGCTGGCAACAACAAACAGGGCAAAATTAAACAGAATAATCAGGTCACGTTTATTTTTACTTTCCAGTGATTTAGCAAATAAAAAAGTAGATAAAACTGCTACCCCAGCCTCAACACCAATAAAACTATGATGGCTCAAATAAATACTGCCGAGTGCCAAAGCCGTCAGTAGAAAAGTGCCCGTTTTGGGAAATGGCTGCTGACGTTTCAGGAAAATCCAGATACATACAATACTAATCGCAAAAATAATACTGAGTAGAACCGGAATAAATGCCATCTGGGCGATGAGAATCAGGCCCAAAGTCAGCACAATCGAGGTACGGATTTTTGCATTGATCATGAATTTACCCGCCTTAGGCCTGCGCCAACAATTGTTTGGCTTTCCGCAGTTGTTCTTCACCTGCGCCCTGAGGCAATTCGGCCTGTGGCAAATGCAGACTATACGCACATTGCTGCTGCTCGCACTGCTCGACCAGACCCATCACAAATCTCGGCATATGTGCATAATGAATCTCGATACTGTGTTCATCCTGATATTGCTCAAAGACTTTGACATACAGGCCTTGTCCACGCGCAAACTGCTTCCAGGACACCGCCTGCAAGGAATCGCCTGACTGGTAATTGCGCAATTCACGAAACTCATCCATATCCGGTTCAAAACGGTTAAAGTGATATTTATTTTCTGTGCTAAAAACTTCAGCTTTAGGCGCGACCCAGGCCGAATGCTGATGATAAAGATAGGTCCAGGCTCGAACTAACCCAAAGGGATAAACCGAATAAATCTGAATCACCGGATAATCAAACTTGCCACGTTGCTCTGCATAAAATGGCAGAATAAATTGCTGCTTTGCTGCATTCAGATAAACTTTCGCTAGCTGATTTCCTGCTTTGATATACAAATAACGGGGGCGAAGCTGCTGCTGTTGAAAATAAAGATGCAGATTCACGCTATGACCCACCTGCCCCACATCATCTGCGATCAATTCAATTTTCAGGTCATGCAATTGCTTAAAAGTCAGATAAAAACTGATACACAGCACCGCACTGATTAAAAAACAGAAACCTAAAATCAGGTTATTGGCATAGTTCACCCCAGCCACAAAGGTGATGAAGATCAAAACCAGATACAGATAGCCCTGTTGATAAATAAATACCAGGACATCTTTCTGCGAGAGCTGTTTCTGCTGTGAAAATTGAAAGCGTTTGACCAACCATTTTTGCCAGGTTTTATCCAAGAGAGGACTCCTTTAGCTGACCGCAACCTGTTGCATGACATTAAAAGTTTCAGCTTCACTTAAACCCAGACGATGCGAAGTTACCGCGACAAATACCGCTTGTACATCGTCCGGTGTGACAAAAGCACGTTGCTGAATCAGGGCATGCGCTTGTGCCGCACGCTTCAAAGCCAGAAGGCCACGCGTAGAAAGTCCATGACGGCTTTTACGGGTTTCTTCTGCGAGATCGAGCAAATATTCCTGAATAGCTTCACTGATAAATATCTGATGAGTCAGATTTTGCAGATCCAGAATTTCATCTTCAGTAAAAATATGTGCCAGACTGGCAATCAGGGCAAAACGAGATTCCTGCTGTAATAACAGTTTTTCTGCATGGCGCGATGGATAACCTAAAGAC
>SPVA01000071.1 GCA_013530545.1 Acinetobacter lwoffii | reverse complement strand
TCACCGAAACCGGTACGTTTGATCGATTTCAAAAACTGTTTTGGAATAATTAAATCTGTATCGACATTGGCACGGTCTAAAGGTGCAACGATACCTTGTTCAACGGTATAAGCTTTCATGTCTGTGCTCCTACGTACCAATTAAAATGAACGGACATCAACAAAGTGACCTGCGATCGCAGCAGCGGCTGCCATGGCTGGACTCACCAGATGAGTACGACCGCCATTGCCCTGACGACCTTCAAAGTTACGGTTCGAAGTCGACGCACAATGCTCACCTGGTTGTAATTTGTCGGCATTCATCGCCAGACACATTGAACAGCCGGGTTCACGCCATTCGAAGCCCGCTTCGACAAATACCTTGTCCAGACCTTCCGCTTCTGCCTGAGCTTTGACCAATCCAGAACCAGGAACCACCATCGCCTGTTTGATTGAAGATGCGACTTTACGACCTTTAATCACTTCGGCTGCAGCGCGGATATCTTCAATACGTGGATGTCTGCTAATGCCTGACCTGCATTTAAGCCCATATATTGATAAGCACGGTTCCAGTCATTGCGTTGTACATCATCTTTGGCTTGTTCTAAAGTCGGTACTGCTTGAGAGACCGGAATCACCATCTCAGGGGAAGTACCCCAAGACACTTGTGGCTCGATTTCTTCACCTTGCAACACGACCACCGTATCAAAGTATGCGTCATCATCTGAATGTAAAGTATTCCAGTAAGCAACAGCCTGATCCCACTGATCTGCAGTCGGCGCATACGGACGGCCTTTAACATACTCAATGGTTTTTTCATCGACAGCCACCATGCCGACACGGGCACCGGCTTCAATCGCCATGTTGCACACAGTCATACGACCTTCAATCGACATGTCACGGAAGACCTGACCGCCAAATTCAATCGCGTGACCAGTACCGCCTGCGGTACCGATCTTGCCAATAATCGCCAAGACCACATCTTTTGGTGTTACACCCTGACCTAATTTGCCATCAACACGCACCAGCATGTTTTTCATCTTCTTTTGAACCAGGCATTGGGTCGCCAATACATGTTCAACTTCGGATGTCCCGATCCCATGCGCCAAGCAGCCAAAAGCACCATGGGTTGCTGTATGCGAATCACCACATACCACGGTCATGCCCGGTAAGGTCAAGCCCTGCTCCGGCCCAACTACATGCGCGATGCCCTGACGGATATCGTTAATATCAAATTCAACAATATTAAAGGTCTTGCAGTTATCATCCAAGGTTTGCACCTGAATGCGCGAGGTTTCATCTTCAATTCCGGCTACGCCCTGCTCACGCTCTTTTTTCGAGGTCGGTACGTTATGATCCGGTGTAGCAATATTCGCGCTTAAACGCCATGGCTTGCGCCCGGCCAATTGCAACCCTTCAAATGCCTGTGGTGAGGTTACTTCATGCAACAGGTGACGGTCGATATAGAGTAAGGCAGAACCATCATCACGTTGCGTTACTAAATGGTCATCCCACAACTTGTCATATAGTGTTTTTGCATTTTGCTTTTGTACTGTTTGGGTCTCGCCTGCCATGTCGATATACTCCACTGGACTGGGTAAATTCTTTCTCTGATTTTGATTATATCGCTGCAATCACATAAATCTAATTTATCATTTTTATCAGTTAAAAAACTTTTTGGAATCTTTTAAAAGCTGAATCAAATTATGCTTTAGCTCTATTTCCATAAATCTAATTTTCCGATTAATTTATAAAAAATATTCGCTTTTACAAATCAAATGAGAATTATTATTATTTCTTCATCGACAGAGATTATTTTTAAGGAACTTCGACATGGCACATATTCAACGCTTTGTAGACAACAACCAGCGCATGTTCAAAAAGACCTTCAGCTACTACATTATGCATATTACAGTAGCGATGATTGTGGGTTACTTGGTGACTGGCAGTTTGACCATGGCCATTGCCTTAAGTTTATTAGAGCCAACGGTACAAGCAGTGGCTTTCTTCTTCCACGAAAAAATCTGGGAGGGTAATAACCAACAGCAGAATGAGGACATTACCGTCTAAACTCTTCGGTCGAGGTTCCAGATGAAAGGCTGTTTTGAGAAAGGCAGTCTTTTTTAGTTTTTAAAATGCCAAGGCTTTGAAAATGTATAGTAATTCAGCACTGCAACATAGATAAGGTAATTTTACTTTGATTTATTCTTAAAATATAACAATAATAGATTTAAACATAAAAATTCTTTATAGGTGATTAAGATGAATCTCGCAGCCTTTGAAGCCTTCGTGAAAGTCATGGAAACCGGTTCGATTTCTCTGGCCGCAGATCAGCTCTTCATTACCCAGCCTGCTGTCACCAAACGTATTCACAGTCTGGAAGAATACTTTGGGGTCAAGCTGTTTGAATCTGCCGGACGTGGCGTACAGGCCACCCACGCGGCGCATTCGCTGTTGCCTAAAGTGAAAAACTGGCTGAATGAACTCGGTGATATTCATTATACCTTGAGCCATGAACAGGGTCAGGTACAGGGCAAACTGAAAATTGGTACCAGTCATCATATTGGCCTGCATCATCTGCCGAGTCATTTGCGCCGTTATGTCCAGGAATATCCGGACGTAACCCTGGATGTACATTTTGTTGATTCCGAGCAGGCGCATGAACAGGTGATTGCCGGCGATCTGGAACTGGCATTTTTAACCTTGCCGCCACGGGGTGATGCGCGTCTGAATTATGTAACTATCTGGAATGATCCTCTGGTCTTTGTGGTGGCACCGTTTCATCCGCTGGCGCAGCAAAAAAATCTGTGTCTGGAAGATTTGCTCGACTACCCGAGCCTGTTGCCATCATCACAGACCTATACTTCGCAGATCACCTTGGCCGAATTTGAAAAACAGGGTATTAAACCGAAAGTCAGCATGAGCAATAATCCGCTGGAATCGATCCGGATGCTGGTATCGATTGGCTTAGGTTGGTCAGTACTGCCAAAAACCCTGGTCAATCACGACCTGCACCAGCTGGACATCAACTTGGAAATGAACCGTCGTTTGGGCATGGTCTGGCATCCCGGTCGTACTCAGTCCAAAGCAGCTCAGGCTCTGGTTCAGCTCATGCAGGGTGCCTCGCTGTCTATTTAAGCCGTTCCTGAACATGCTGCATCCAAAACGGTGCAGCATTTTGTTACCTAAATACACCCCATCTGGCGATATCTTTCGAGTATTTTTAAGACAATTCCATTCTTTTGCAGTGCAGAGGAATGCTTAAAACTATTCGATGGAGCCTGACGGATGCAGCTCGATTCTCCCCTAAAATCCCACTCTCAAGATAAAACAAATACAAGCAGCCTATGGCTTTCGGCCAAACCGATGCTGCTGCCCACGCCGGCACTTGATTTTGCCGATGAACAGACTGCCCGGCACTGCCTGTATGAACAACTGTTTGAATGCCTCAAACATGAAGATGCATTTTTCATCAAGCCGATTACTTTACGTCATCCGCTAATTTTTTATTTTGCCCATACCGCCACTTTTTTTGTCAATAAACTACTGCTCAGCAAGCTAATTAGCGAACGCGTAAATCCGCATTTTGAAAGTATCTTTGCAATCGGTGTGGACGAGATGAGCTGGGATGACCTGGACGAAGTACATTATGACTGGCCCAGTGTGCAGGAAGTCCGTGATTATCGGCATCAGGTACGTGCCCTGATCTTGAGCATTCTAGAACATGCTCCGCTGACTCTACCCTTAAACTGGCAAAATCCTTGGTGGACGATCATCATGGGCATCGAACATGAACGGATTCATCTGGAAACTTCTTCCGTGCTGATTCGCCAGCATGCTTTGGAACATGTACGCCAGCATCCGCAGTGGCGCGCCAATATCATTACCGGCATGGCTCCGGATAATCACTTGCTGGAGGTACCTGACGGCAAGGTGCTTTTGCAGAAATATTTTAACGATCCATTTTATGGCTGGGACAATGAATACGGCCAGCATGAAGCGCAGGTAGCGGCTTTTGCAGCTTCCAAATATCTGGTATCGAATCAGGAATTTCTGGCCTTTGTCGAAGCACAAGGTTATCAGACTGAACAATACTGGAGTGAAGAAGGTCTAGGCTGGCTGCAATTTTCACAAGCTGCTCATCCCTGTTTCTGGCGCAAAACTGAATTAGGCTGGTCATTGCGACTGATGCTGGAAGAAGTGCCGATGCCTTGGGATTGGCCGGTAGAAGTGAATTATCATGAAGCCAAGGCCTTTTGTCAGTGGAAATCGCAACAGCTTGGAAAAACCATTCGCTTGCCGACTGAAGATGAATGGTATCGCCTGTATGCCGTTTCAGACCTGGATCCAGATTTACAAAGTCCTGAACAGGCCAATATCGAGTTGAAATACGGCACCAGCTCCTGTCCGGTGGATCATTTCAAGCAGGGTGATTTTTACGATATTCAAGGCAATGTCTGGCAGTGGACTGAAACCCCGATCTATCCATTTCAGGGTTTTCAGGTGCATCCATTTTATGATGATTTCAGTACACCGACCTTTGACGGTCGCCATAACCTGATGAAAGGTGGCTCCTGGATTTCGGCGGGCAATGAAGCTTTATATAGTTCCCGCTACGCCTTCAGACGGCATTTCTTTCAGCACGCTGGTTTTCGCTACGTCGC
>SPVA01000108.1 GCA_013530545.1 Acinetobacter lwoffii | reverse complement strand
CGAGGAGGTATGTTTTGCCTGAGAGAAGGGTTAGAAGTTGCCCACGAGTTGTGAAAGGAAAACCGCAGAAATACCCAAGAAAATGCCAGTCAATTTCTTAACTGACTGGCATTACTCAACTGAGGGCTTTTTTATATCAGTCAGATTACTGGACTTCTTCAATCAGATTTTCCAGAGAATCTACCCGGTTCGGCTGAAGAGGCTGTTCTTGTGGTGCAGAACTTTCATCATCTGGTAAACGAATCGGTTGATCTGGCAAATCTTCAAAGTCAGTTTCTGTGCGTTTCGGGACGACCACAGGTGCAGGACGGTAAAGCGCTGTCGCCAGAGGCGGAGAAGACGGATCATTCTGTGCTTCATCAGCCTGAACCACCTTGTTGCGATTTACCGGTGCCTTAGCATTGCGGTCTAAACGTACCCAGGCTTCTGGCTGGCCTTTTAATGCCTTGCCCATAAAATCGGTCCAGATCGGTAGAGCTGCCACACCACCATATTCACGGCGACCTAAAGTGGTTGGCTGATCAAAGCCTACCCAGGTCACGGTGACTAACTTACCATTGAAACCTGCAAACCAGGCGTCTTTGGCATCATTAGTGGTACCGGTCTTCCCGCCGATATCACCACGACCAATTCTTAATGCAGCACGGCCAGTACCATGCTGAATCACATCACGCAAAATGTTGGCCATGTCATAGGCAGAGCTGGATTTTAAAATACGCTGTGCCTGACGATAATTACTGTCTTCGGCAGAGACTTTAGGTGCAGGCTGTTTTTGCTCTAAAGTTGTATTGTTAATTGCAATTGCTTCGTCATCTGCGGTAATAGGGTCAGTGGCTTGAACTGTTTCTTCTTTTTCATTAATACATGAAATACAGGCATATTCAGGCTTGGCTTCAAAGATGGTATTGCCATAGGCATCTTCAATACGGGTAATAAAGTGCGGCTGAATTCGGTAACCGCCATTGGCAAAGGTAGCATAGCCAGTCGCCATCTGAATCGGGAGGACCTGCGGGGTGCCTAATGCAATAGTATAGTTACGTGGAATCTGACTGTCTTGTAAACCAAAATCCATGAATAACTGACGTGTACGTTCAATCCCGACGGCCTGTAATAAGCGTACTGAGACTGTATTACGTGACAGATAAAGTGCACGGCGTAACGGGATCATGCCCAGATAACGGCCATCCGAGTTACGTGGCGTCCATTTGCCAATGGTAATGGGTGCATCATTGACCATGGTATGTGGTGTCATGCCACGTTCTAAAGCCAGGGCATAAACAAAAGGCTTAATGGTAGAACCGGGTTGACGCCAGCCTTGGGTTGCACGGTTAAATTTCGAATGATAAAAATTATATCCCCCGACAATAGCCTCAATCGCACCATTATTTGGGTTGATGGCAATCAATTGTCCTTGCACATTGGGGATCTGCACCAATGACCAAGAGGTTTTATTTTCATTGGGTCTTAAACGAACAATATCTTTGACTTTGACAATCTCGGACGCTTTGCTCGGTGCGCCACCTACACTGTTGACGTTACGAAAGCGACGTGCCCAAGACATACCTGACCAGGGAACAGTCACGCTGCTTCCGTCCTGCATGAGTGCTTCAAAACTGGAATTACCTACCTGAGTTACTTGCGCAGGATAGGTATTGGCATAGGCACGGAACTTGTCGAGAGGTTGATCATGTGCTTCAGCACCACGCCAGCCATGTCGACGGTCATAAGCCTCTAGGCCTTCCTGTACCGCTTGCTCCGCATAGGCCTGACGTTCACTATGAATGGTAGTATAGACTTTATAACCAGAATCTACCGCCTGTTCACCAAAGTTTTGTACCAGTTCAGAACGTACCATTTCGCCGACATACGGGAATTTATTACGGGTACTCCGATCAGGCATATCTAAATTTACCGGTTCAGCAATGGCTTGCTGATACTGGCTTTGATTTAAATAGCCCAATTGCAGCATACGCCCCAAAATCCAGTTACGACGTTCCAAGGCGCGCTTGGGATTGGCGACCGGATTGTATCGAGAGGGGGCTTTAGGCAGACCAGAGATCATGGCCATTTGTGCAATTGAAAGCTCTTCTAAACTCTTGTTATAGTAAATTTTAGCTGCTGCTGCGATGCCGTAAGCATTTTTTCCCAAGAAAATTTTATTGACATACAGGGTCAGAATGTCTTCTTTACTTAAGCTTTGCTCAATTTTACGGGCCAGAAAAATTTCAGTCAGTTTGCGCTTCAGCGTCCGTTCAGGGCTAAGGTAATAGTTTTTTGCCACTTGCATGGTAATGGTCGAACCACCAGTCTGTACATCCGAGCCGGTCACCGTCTCACTGAGTGCGCGTCCCAAGCTTTTAAAGCTGATTCCGCTATGCTCAAAAAAGCTGGAATCTTCGGCGGCGAGGAAAGCATGAATAAACTCAGGTGGAATTTGTTCATATTTCACGGGAACAGAAAGCTTGCCTCCATATTCGGCAATTAATTCATTATCTGAACTAAATACTTGTAAAGGCTTTAATAAAGGGGCCTTTTTAAGCGTAGACATTTCAGGCAAAGATGGGGCAATATAGAGATACATGCCATAGAAACCCATCGGAATTGAGATCAGTATAATGATAATGATCAAAAAAAATGGATGAACAAGGCCTGAACAAGATAGCTTTTTCATAACAAGTAAGTTTTAATAAGAGCTAATGGCGAACTAATTACCGGTCAGTATATCCTGTCGATATCCATATTGTTAGATGAGTTATTGTATCTATATAAAATTATAGACTGGACCAATTGGTAAGTTAGATTAAATTGGGGATAAAAAAATAATAGGAAGTGTATTGTGCGCAGGTTATATCGTAAACCAAATAAGGGGTTAATAGGAGTCGATATTAGTTCGACTTCTGTTAAGGTTTTAGAACTTTCTGTAAAAAGTGGCCGTTACTGGGTAGAGAGCTATGCTTTGATCCCATTATCGGAAAACAGTGTTGTTGAAAAAAACATTTTAAACCCAGAAGCAGTCGCTGATGCCCTTGGGCGTGCAATTAATTTGGGTAATACCCAGTCGAATCAGGCCGCTTTTGCAATTCCAACTTCAATGGTCATCACCAAAATCATTGAGATGGATGCAGACATGTCAGATGATGAACGTGAAGTTCAGATTCGTGAAGATGCGGAACAATACATTCCTTTCCCACTCGATGAAGCAAGTCTGGATTTTGAAGTTCTGCCAGACCGTCTTGCCAATCCGAACCGGGTCAATGTGCTGCTGGTCGCTACCCGAATTGAAAATGTCGAAGCGCGTTCTGAAGTTTTAGAGATTAGCAGTCTAACGCCTAAGATTGCAGATGTAGAAAGTTTTGCGCTGGAAAATGCCTTTAAGGTATTTTCTGACACTTTACCGATGGGGGTCAATACGGTTGGTATTTTAGACATCGGTCATAGTATGACGACCTTGTCGGTGATGCAGAACAACAAGATTATTTATACCCGTGAGCAGGTCTTTGGCGGCAAGCAATTGACTCAGGAAATTCAGAATCGTTATGGATTATCCTTTGAAGAAGCTGGGCGTGCTAAAAAAACCCGTGCCTTGCCGGATGATTATGATATTGAAGTCCTAGAACCATTTCTGGATGCTGTCGTACAACAGGCAGCCCGTTCATTACAATTCTTCTTTTCATCCTCTCAGTTCAATGAGATTGACCATATTTTACTGGCCGGCGGGAATGCCAATATTCCAGGTCTGGCAAAATTATTACAACAAAAACTCGGTTACCGTGTCACGATCGCGAATCCATTTTTACAAATGGGATTTTCTCCTCAAATTGATATTAAAAAAATCGAAAATGACGCGTCATCACTCATGGTTGCATGCGGTTTGGCATTAAGGAGTTTTGATTAATGGCAAGAATTAACTTACTTCCTTGGCGTGATGAGCTAAGAATTAAAAGAAATAATGAATTCGTGGCAATCTGCGTGGGGGCGCTTTTCTTGGGATTAGCGGCAGCGGGTTCAACCTGGTTTTATTATGATCACAAGCTTCAAGATCAGGAGCAGGCCAATCAGCTGATTCAAAGCACCAACCAGAATCTGGATGTGCAGTTAAAGGCGCTTGAAGGTTTGCAAGAACAGCGTAATGCGATTGTCGAACGAATGAAACTCATTCAAGGTTTACAAACCCAGCGTCCGATTGCGGTGCATTTGATTGATGAAATTGTACGGGTGACTCCAAGCAATATGTATATCACCAAATTCCAGCGTATCGGCGACAAGTTTACCATTGAAGGTCGGGCTGAAAGTCCAAATACGGTAGCAGAACTGCTCCGTAATCTGGAAGCTTCATCTTGGTATCGAAATGCCTTTATGAACGCTTTTCTAGTGGCTGAAGAAGTCAAAGAAAAGGCGCCGAGCTCGATTATTCCACGTGTGGAAGAGTCCTATGGTAGTTTTACCGTGACGGTAGATCTGGATCAGATCGCTCAGCCAGTACTGAATGAAGAACAACAAGCAGTCACTACAACTACGGGGGCATCATCATGAGTAATGAAGAATTCGATGAGTTCAGCCAGGATGTCGTCGCTGTACCCAAAAATAAAATGACTGTTGAAAAGTTTTTTCAGCAATTCAATACATTAGATCCAAATAACTATGGTAGCTGGCCTTTATCGGTCAAAATTACCTGCTGGATTTTTATTGTCGCACTGGCCTTTGCTGTGATTTACTTCGTTATGATCAGAAGCACGATTGAGTCAATTTCACAAGCCAGTGCCCAGGAACAAAACCTGCTGAATGAATTCCGTGAAAAAGAATCCAAATTACGCAACTTACAACAATATCAAATCCAGCTTCAGGAAATGGAAGCTCGTTTTAACCAGCAGTTAGAACAGTTACCGAAAGAAACTGAAATTCCGGGTCTGGTTGAAGATATTAACCTGAGCGGTGTGAATTCAGGCCTGAAGTTTAAAAATATCCGTCTGGAACCTGAAATTAAACAAGAGTTCTTTATTGAACAGCCGATTTCAATTGAAGCGACCGGCGATTATCATGCTTTTGGTTCCTTTGTGAGCAGTATTGCCGGCTTGTCGCGTATCGTTACACTACATGATTTCACCATTACCGGTACTGAAAACAAAGAGAAAAAATCTGAAATTCCGGTCATTGATTATGTGGTGAAAGCCAAAACTTATCGTTATGTCGGTAATGCGGATGGTGCTGCAGCGCAGCCTGCAGCTAATAGCACAACTCAGGGGGCGCAGTAATGAAGAATATTAAAATTACTTCGGCTTTAACACTTGGGTTTTTATTATTGGGATGTGATTCACGCATTGATGCAGTCAATCAGGAAATGGCCAATATTCGTAATCAGCCACCTTTGCCAATTGAACCTGCGCCTGATTTTATGCCAGTTGAAACCTTCAACTATGCAGCCCATCAGATCAAAAGTCCTTTTTTACCAAGCTCTTTGGCTGCTGAACTGAAAATTATGGCGGGGAAACGGGTTTATCCAAACCTATCACGTCAACTGCAACCGCTAGAAAGTTATCCGCTGGAAACATTGACCATGAAAGGCAGTATGCGCAATCAGGCAGGACAGATTCTGGCTTTAATCCAGACGCCTGATGGTGAGGTTGAGCGGATCCAACGTGGTAGCTATATGGGACTTAATCATGGTCGTGTGGTTGGAATTACACCAACACAGATCGATTTGATTGAGATTATTCCAGATGGCCGTGAGGGATATGTGGAACGTCCGCGAAGTCTGGTTCTTATCGGGCCGGCGCCATAAGTTTTAAAGGAATAACAATGAATAAGAGTATTAAAGAATTTATTTTTGGGGATGTTAATACAATGAGGTGCTGTTGCGATTGCGGTGATGCAAGCGGCCAGTGCGCAGGTTTCAATGACCAATGTAGTACCCATGCAGCTTCCTGGACAAGGAACTGAGATTCGGGTGATGTTCAATGGTTTGCCGCCACAACCACAAGCCTATCAATTAGAATCACCATCACGTTTGATTCTGGACTTTGATAAGGCACAACAGAATTTAAAACAAAGCAGTATTCCGGTGGCAACACGTGAAGCTAGTTCGGTAGATGTCACTTCGGATGCTCAGCGTGCCCGTTTGACTGTTAATCTGGCAGATGCTGGTGCCTTTACCACGCGAGTTGAAGGGAATACCTTTATCCTGAAAATCAACTCAGCAACTCCTGTAGCCATAACTCAACCTGTGCAGCAACAGTCAGCTCAGGGTATTAGCAACATTGGTTTCCAGCGCGGTGCTCAAGGTGAAGGCCAGGTCGTTATTGATCTGTTAGGAAATAATACTCCTGTTGATGTACAGCAGCAGGGTACCAAGGTTATTGTGCGCACTTTAGGTTCCAAGATCCCGACGCATTTGACCCGTCGTCTGAATGTGAATGATTTTGCGACGCCTGTGTCGAGTGTGGATGCAGTGAATCAAAATGGATCAGGCGTGATTACGATCCAGTCCGGGGAAAGTTATGAATATATGGCTTACCAAACAGATAATAAGCTGACCATCAGTTTGAAACGTCCGGAAGCTAAGAGCCCATTACGTCCTAAAACCGTCGCTTATAGCGGTAAGAAAATTTCTTTAGATTTCCAGGATATTGAAGTACGTCGTGTACTCCAGCTTTTAGCTGATTTCACCGATATCAATATGGTGGCTGCAGACAGTGTACAAGGCAATATTACTTTGCGCTTAAAAGAAGTGCCTTGGGATCAGGCCTTGGATATTGTGCTGAAAACCAAAAATCTGGATAAACGTCGTAATGGTAATGTGATCTGGATTGCACCAGTTACAGAGCTGATAAAGGCTGAAGAGGAAGAAGCTAAGGCGATTAAGCAGAGTGTCGCACTTGCGCCTATCCAGACGGAATATATGCAGCTCAGTTATGCCAAAGCTGCTGATATTGAGAAACTGATTACGCAGAATAAAGGCGCATCTAGTTCAGGCGGTTCGAGTAGCACGAATAATAATGAGGGTGGAGAAAGCTTATTAAGTTCACGTGGTTCTGTGTCTGTTGATGCACGGACCAATACCATTATTGTGAATGATACCCAGCTCTTTATTGATAAAATCCGCAATATGGTAGACTTACTGGATGTGCAGGTGAAGCAGGTGATGGTCGAGGCACGTATTGTACGTGCAACCACCGATTTCACTAAAGAAATGGGGGTGAAATGGGGAATTCTGTCTCAAGGGATTACCAATAATGATAGCCTTCTGGTCGGTGGTAGTGACACGACGTTATGGGATCTCAGAGATCCTCAAGAAAGTGATTTAGGTGGATATACCTATGATATCCAGCGACCACAAAACCTTAATGTAGACTTGGGTGTAACCAGTCCAGGTGCCAGCCGTATTGCCTTTGGTTTGATCAGCCTTTCTGATTTTATGCTGGATCTGGAGCTTTCTGCACTTCAGGCAGATGGCTATGGTGAAGTGATTTCTACACCTAAAGTACTAACTGCAGACAAGCAAAAAGCGACTGTGGCTTCGGGTTCACAAATTCCGTATCAATCTGGTGCGAATGCAGTATCTACTACGGAATTTATTGATGCTACGCTAAGTCTGGATGTCACACCAAGCATTACGCCAGATGGCAAAGTACAGATGGAACTCAATATTACCAGTGACTCACCGGGTAACCCGACACCGACCGGACAGCTCACTATTAACAAAAACCAGATCACTACCAATGTTTTGGTAGATAATGGTGAAACAGTGGTTCTAGGTGGTATTTTTGAGCAAGAAACCCGTAATGCACAAACCAAGGTACCTTTCCTGGGGGATATTCCTTATGTAGGGCGTTTATTCCGTAAAGATTTAAAGTCGGATAATAAACGTGAGCTACTGATTTTCGTTACACCTCGAATTGTTAATGACAGTGTTTCAAGAAATCATTAATATATTTTGAATTTAACAAAACGAATAGGTGACTCCTTGCCAAGCAAAGAGTTTGAAACCCTACCAAATATTTATTTGGTAGGGCCGATGGGGGCCGGTAAAACAACAGTAGGACGACATCTCGCAGAATTGTTAGGACGCGAATTTCTAGACAGTGATCATGAAATTGAACGTAAAACAGGCGCGACCATTCCCTGGATTTTTGAAAAAGAAGGGGAACAGGGTTTTCGTGACCGTGAAACTGCTGTGATTAATGACCTTACCTCACGTCCTCATCTGGTTTTAGCCACCGGTGGTGGTGCAATTACTCAGGCTTTAAACCGAGACTATCTGAAACAGCGCGGAATCGTCGTTTATCTATACACGCCAGTTGAAATTCAACTGCAACGTACCTATCGCGATAAAAACCGTCCCCTCCTCCAAGTCGAAAATCCGGAACAAAAGTTACGGGATTTATTGGCAGTCCGTGATCCCTTGTATCGGGAAGTGGCGCATCATATTATTGAGACCAATCAGGGTGCTGCACGAGATCTGGCGCAACGGATTCTCAATCTCATTACTTCTAAAAACTAAGTTCATTGAATAAAGTGGTTAATCAAGCATGCAAACCTTATATGTAGAACTCGGAGAACGTCGTTACCCTATTTTTATCGGGAGCGATCTGGATCCACAGGCCTTATTGGCACCCTATATTCATGGCAAGCAAGTAATGATTGTGAGCAATACTACGGTTGCACCACTTTATTTGCAGCGTTATCAAACGGCGATTGAGGCTCTGGACAAACGTGTTGCGACCTGCATTCTGCCTGATGGTGAAAAATATAAGGATAGCCAGCATCTGAACCTGATTTTTGATGCACTGCTTGAAGCCGGGTTTAACCGGGACTGTACTGTGCTTGCGCTGGGTGGTGGTGTGATTGGAGATATGGCGGGGTTTGCCTCGGCTTGTTTCCAGCGCAGTGTGTACTTTATCCAAGTGCCGACGACCTTGCTGTCGCAAGTAGATTCAAGTGTGGGTGGTAAAACCGGGATTAATCATCCATTGGGTAAAAACATGATTGGTGCTTTCCAGCAGCCGCAGGTAGTGCTGGCGGATATGTCGCAGCTTTCTACTTTGCCTGATCGAGAGCTTTCAGCAGGTTTAGCTGAAGTGATTAAATATGCCCTACTCGGTGATGAAAAATTTTTAGTCTGGCTTGAAGAGAACATGGATGCTCTGGTCGCTCGTGATGAGAAATTATTGGCTGAAGCCGTTTATCGTTCCTGTGCGCATAAGGCACGGATCGTAGCCAATGATGAGAAGGAGCAAGGGGAACGTGCTTTACTCAATTTAGGTCATACCTTTGGTCATGCGATTGAATCTTACATGGGATATGGTGTCTGGCTACATGGTGAGGCTGTTGCCACCGGTATGGTGATGGCTGCGGATCTGTCACAGCGTATGGGCTGGATTTCTCAAGAAGATTTAGAACGTACAAAAAAAATCATTTCTCGTGCCAAACTTCCTGTGGTTTGTCCTAAAATCCCTCTGAATGATTTTCTGGCCTATATGGCCCATGACAAAAAAGTCTTAAATGGACAATTGCGTCTGGTGTTATTAAAGCAATTAGGCGAAGCAGTGATTACGCGAGACTTTGATCTCGAGTTAATGAAACAGGCAATTTTAGCCAATCAGGCATAGGTTTAGTTTTATGGCAGCATTACATACTCCTTGGCAAAAGATTCAGCATTATTTCTGGCTGGTCTGCGGTGTATGCTGTCTATTTGCTGCTTTAGTCTTTTGGGCGGTGACTGATTCAGATGATGTCATCGAAATTGAAAAAAAGCCTGAAACTGAAGTTCAGTTGCAGATTCAGCCGGAAAAAGTAGCCACAATGACCCATCTTGGTGCACTTTTTCAGGAAGTGAAACCATTGGACCTAAATACGCGTACCGTCGTGAATGCCAGTCATGAGCCGGAATTTCGCGGTACCAAATTTGTCAATGAAGCGAAAAACCAGCATGCCATTGAATTATTTCGTGTGACCCATGAAGCCATTTTAAAAAGTTTTCTTAAAAAACAGTCCGATCGTAACCCTTTTATTTATTTAAGAATCTCGGGTGAAAATCAGCCAGAACAATATGTATTGTTATATGGTCAATATAAGACGGCAGCGCAAGCCAATCAGGCTTTATCTACACTGAAGTTAAATTTACCAGCCTCAGTTAAGCCTGAAGTTGTAGCAATGCAGCAATATGTCAGTCTGGTCAATAATCTGGGTTCAGAAGAATTGGCCAGTAATCAAAAGCTTTACGAAATTCGTTTGAAAAATGTGCCTTTGCCGAAAGTAGATGAATCGGTACGACTTAGACAGCAGCAAACCCAAACTGAGTCCAAGCCGCGTAGCTCTCATGCTGCGACTATCAGTACCACAATTGTGCGCCGTGATTCATCGGGAAATGTAGTTGATGTACAGAAATCTGAAAGTGCTGTAGAAAGTATACCTCAACCACAAAATAACAATAATCGACCTGCTCAGGGCAGTAATCCGCGTCCTCAAAATAACGAGATTAGTGATCCATTTAATTAGTTCGGTCTAAAATAGCGCATCCAAAAAATTACAGAATTAAAAATGAGCGCTTTTGGTGCAAAAAATGCACATTAAAATTAACCCTTAGAGTGCTGTTCTGCGCTAAATCTTTGTCATCTGTATTGTTTTAATTTATGCGCTGTTTGTTGGCATGGAATTTGCTTTATTGGTGCATGAATTGAATTAATCTCCCTGTTTTAGCGCGAAAAATGATTCGATGACACTGTATGAATGTCATATTTATTCCAGATTTTTATGTTATTCATGAGCAGAATAAACTTTATTTGTTATGCATTTAGTCTAAAAAAAGACTAGTCTGAAGAAATAAAGAAAAATGCTTTTGCTCTACCAAGACGGTCTTCGAAAGTCCATTAGACGCCAGCGCAGAGAAAAATTTAGATTGTTTAATAGCCTGTTGAGGCTTAGTGAAAGAAGGGTACGCTATGCACATGCCATCGCCTAATAATGTAGCTCCCGCTCAAGGTTTATACCAACCGGATGAGTTTAAAGATAACTGTGGTTTTGGTTTGATCGCCCATATGCAGGGTGATGCTAGCCATGATCTCGTCAAGACCGCGATTCATAGTTTGAGTTGTATGACCCATCGTGGTGGTATTGCCGCAGATGGCAAGACTGGAGATGGTTGTGGTTTGCTCTTGGCAATGCCAAAAAAATTCTTCCGTGAAGAAGCAAAACGCTTAAGTGATACCACCTTGAGTGAAGTCTTTGCTGTGGGTTCGGTGTTTCTAAATCTTGATCCTGCGCTTGCTGCTCATGCCAAACAGGTTTTAAACAAAGAGATTGAAGCTGAAGGTTTAATCGTTTTGGCTTGGCGTGTAATTCCGACCAATGTCGATGCCCTGGGTGAAATTGCATTGCAATCGATGCCGGCATTTGAACAGATTATTGTTAACTGTCCAATGGGTGTGACTGAGGTTGAATTTAACCGTAAGTTATTCTTGGCACGCCGTCGTGCAGAGCAGCTGTTAAGCAATGATACGTCTTTCTACGTCACTACTTTATGTTCAACGGTCATCAGCTATAAAGGCTTGATGATGCCGGAAGCGATTGCAGATTTTTATACAGATCTGGCTGATCCACGTTTGGAATCACATATTGTGGTCTTCCATCAGCGCTTCTCGACCAATACCTTGCCACGCTGGCCGTTGGCACAACCGTTCCGTTACTTGGCACACAATGGTGAAATCAATACCATTACTGCGAATCGTAACTGGGCCATGGCGCGTGTGCCGAAATTTGAAAATCCATTATTGCCAGGTTTAACTGAACTGAATCCAATTGTGAACCGTACCGGTTCAGATTCTTCAAGCCTGGACAACATGCTGGAGATTCTGGTGGGTGGCGGCATGGATCTGTTCCGTGCACTCCGTATGCTGGTTCCGCCTGCCTGGCAGAACGTGGAAACACTTGATGCTGATCTGCGTGCATTCTATGAATTCAACTCAAAACATATGGAAGCTTGGGATGGTCCAGCAGGTCTGGTGATTCAGGATGGTCGCCATGCGATCTGTATGCTGGATCGTAATGGTCTGCGTCCTGCGCGTTGGGTCATCACCAAAAATGGTTATATCACGCTGGCTTCTGAAATTGGTGTCTGGGGTTATCAACCTGAAGGTCCTGGCCAAATGCTGGTCATTGATACGCAAACCGGCAAGGTGCTGGATACGCAAGATGTCAATAATCATCTGAAACGTATGCGTCCATACCGTGAATGGTTACGTGAAAATTCTGTACGTTTGCAAGGCAGTCCAGAGCTGGAAGAATACCTGTGCGATCAAGGCTTAAAAGGCGATAGCTTAAAAGCAGCACAGAAAATGTTCATGGTGACTTTTGAAGAACGTGACCAGTTATTACGTCCAATCGCAGAAAGCGGTCAGGAAGCTGTAGGTTCAATGGGTGACGATACGCCAATGGCCGTGTTATCACGTCAGGTGCGCCATGTATCGGATTATTTCCGCCAGCAGTTTGCACAGGTGACCAATCCGCCGATCGATCCGTTACGTGAATCGATTGTGATGTCACTGGAAACCTGTTTGGGTCGTGAACAAAACGTCTTTGAACAAGGGCCTGAGCATGCAGACCGCTTGATCATTTCCAGTCCTGTGCTTTCTAATTCGAAAATGCATCAGATCCGTACGCTGGGTCGTGCCGGTTACGAAATTGCAGATATCGACCTGAACTATGCTGAAACCGAAGGTCTGGAAGCTGCAATTGCACGGATCTGTGAAGAGTCTGCGCAAGCCATTCGTGATGGTAAAACCTTACTGGTGCTTTCAGACAAGAAAATCCGTGAAGGTTACTTGCCTGCCAATGCTTTCATGATCACTGGTGCGGTGCATCATCACCTGATCAATACTGGTCTACGTACAGATGCCAACCTGATTATTGAAACAGGATTTGCACGTGATCCACATCAGTTTGCAGTGCTACTTGGTTTTGGTGCGACAGCCATCTATCCGTACCTGGCTTATGACGTGATCAATGATCTGGTCGCAAAAGGTGAATTATTGGGTGACCCGATTTATGCACAAAACAATTTCCGTAAGGGGATTGAAAAAGGCTTATTGAAAGTTCTATCGAAAATGGGTATTTCTACGGTTGCTTCTTATCGCGGTGGTCAGCTGTTTGAAGCAGTGGGTTTATCTAATGAAGTGGTGGATAAATGCTTCATCGGTGTGCCAAGTCGTATTCAGGGTGCCACTTTTGTCGATCTTGAAAATGATCAAAAACAATTGGCGGATATTGCCTGGAAAAACCGTAAACCAATTGATCAGGGCGGCTTGCTGAAATTTGTATTCGGCAAGGAATACCATGCCTTTAATCCGGACGTGATCAACTCGCTGCATAAAGCAGTGCGTTCGGGTAATTATGCAGACTTTAAAGAGTATGCAGAACTGGTGAATAACCGTCCGATCGCAACGATCCGTGACTTATTTAAACTGAAAACAGACAACTCGATTCCAGTCGAACAAGTGGAATCTGTGGAGGAGATCCTGCCTCGCTTTGACTCTGCCGGCATGTCTTTGGGTGCACTATCACCTGAAGCACACGAAGCGATTGCGATTGCCATGAATACTATTGGCGGTCGTTCAAATTCAGGTGAGGGCGGTGAAGATCCAGCGCGTTATGGCACCATCCGTAACTCGAAAATCAAACAAATTGCATCGGGCCGTTTTGGTGTAACGCCTGCTTATTTAACATCAGCAGAAGTTCTCCAGATTAAAGTCGCGCAAGGTGCAAAACCAGGTGAAGGTGGTCAGTTGCCGGGTGGTAAAGTGAATGGTCTCATTGCCCGTTTACGTTACTCTGTGCCGGGAGTTACCCTGATTTCGCCACCTCCGCATCATGACATCTATTCAATTGAGGATTTATCACAGTTGATCTTTGATTTAAAACAGGTTAACCCACAGGCGATGGTGTCAGTTAAGCTGGTTTCTGAACCGGGTGTTGGTACGATTGCGGCAGGTGTAGCGAAAGCGTATGCCGATTTCATTACCATTTCTGGTTATGATGGCGGTACAGCGGCTTCTCCACTTTCTTCAATTCATCATGCAGGTTCACCGTGGGAACTTGGTCTTTCTGAGGCGCATCAGGCCCTTCGTGTCAATGACCTGCGTGGTAAAGTTCGCGTACAGACAGACGGCGGTTTAAAAACCGGTCTGGATGTCGTAAAAGCAGCAATTCTGGGTGCAGAAAGCTTCGGCTTTGGTTCGACTCCAATGATTGCCTTGGGTTGTAAATACCTGCGTATCTGCCACCTGAATAACTGTGCAACCGGTGTAGCAACCCAGCAAGATCATTTACGTCAAGAGCATTATATTGGCGAGCCACAAATGCTGATCAACTTCTTCACCTTTATTGCTGAAGAAACCCGTGAATGGCTGGCGGCACTCGGTGTGTCAAGTCTGAAAGATCTGATTGGCCGTACGGATCTGCTGGAAGTCTTGCCAGGTGAAACTGCAAAGCATGCACATCTTGATTTAAGTAAATTACTGGAATCACATCCTGCTGCAGAAGGTAAAGCACAGTACTGCGAAGTACAGGGCAATGCACCATTCGATAAAGGGATTCTGGCAGAGAAAATGGTGGATGAGATTCTACCTGCCATCGAAGCAGGAACTGGCGGCGAATATAGCTTCACGATCGGTAACTGTGATCGTTCGATTGGCGCACGCCTGTCTGGTGAAATTGCGAAACGTTATGGCAACCTGAGCATGGAAGCCCATCCGGTGAAAGTCCATCTAAATGGTACTGCGGGTCAGTCGCTGGGTGTATGGAATGCTGGCGGTCTACATATTAGCCTGGAAGGTGATGCTAATGACTATGTCGGTAAAGGCATGGCCGGTGGTCGCATCTCGATCTTCCCGCCAAAAGGTTCGCCATTCCAGACGCAAAATACCGCGATCATTGGTAACACCTGCTTGTATGGTGCGACTGGCGGTAAGTTATATGCAGCGGGTACGGCAGGTGAACGTTTTGCGGTACGTAACTCGGGTGCATTTGCCGTGATTGAGGGTGCAGGTGATCACTGCTGTGAATATATGACCGGCGGTATTGTGACTGTGCTGGGTAAAGTTGGGCATAACTTCGGTGCAGGTATGACTGGTGGTTTTGCTTATGTGCTTGATCTGGATAATGACTTCGTTGATCATTATAACCACGAACTGATTGAGCTGAACCGTATTTCCACCGAACCAATGGAAGAGCATAAAGCCTTCCTGGGGCGTATTCTGGATGAACATATTAAAGAAACGGGTAGTGCTTGGGCGTACAAGATCCGCCATGAGTTTGACTTCTACAGCCGCAAGTTCTGGTTGGTAAAACCAAAAGCAGCCAATTTGCAAACGCTGTTAAAAACAACTCAAGCTGATCCACAATAATTCCACTACTGCAGAAACATAGGCAGATGTAAGGCAACTGTGAACCCCTTACATCTCCCCACGGAGAGAGACATGGCAGAACGCCTGAATAATGACTTTCAATTCCTGGATGTCGCACGCCAAGATCCAGAGAAAAAAGAGATTGATGTCCGCAAAGCAGAATTTGTGGAAATTTATAAGCCTTATACCGCGGAAATTGCAGCCAATCAGACGCATCGCTGCCTCGGCTGTGGTAACCCTTACTGTGAATGGAAGTGTCCGGTACATAACTACATTCCCAATTGGTTAAAACTAGTGTCTGAAGGCCGGTTGTTCCAAGCGGCTGAACTGTGTCACCAGACCAACACCTTGCCAGAAGTCTGTGGCCGTGTCTGTCCACAAGACCGTTTGTGTGAAGGCGCGTGTACCCTGAACGACGGTTTCGGTGCAGTGACGATCGGGAATGCCGAAAAATATATCAACGACACTGCCTTTGCATTGGGCTGGCGTCCAGATATGTCCAATGTGCAATGGACCAATAAGAAAGTCGCGATTATTGGGGCAGGTCCCGCAGGACTTGGCTGTGCGGATATTCTGGTACGTAATGGGGTAAAACCTGTGGTCTTTGATAAACGTCCGGAAATTGGTGGTTTGCTGACTTTCGGTATTCCAGAATTCAAAATGGAAAAAGACGTAATGAAGCGTCGCCGTGAAATTTTCACGGGCATGGGGGTGGAATTCCGTCTGAATACTGAGATTGGTACAGATGTGACCATCGACCAGTTACTTGCCGATTATGATGCGGTATTTATGGGTATGGGAACCTATACCTATATGAAAGGTGGTTTTGCCGGTGAAGATCTGGATGGTGTGTATGATGCACTAGATTTCCTGATTGCGAATGTCAATCGTTGTCAGGGCTGGGAAAAAGACCCAGCTGAATACATCAGCGTGGAAGGCAAGAAAGTCATTGTTTTAGGCGGTGGTGATACTGCCATGGACTGTAACCGTACTTCGATCCGTCAAGGTGCCGAGTCAGTCGTCTGTGCTTATCGTCGTGATGAAGAAAATATGCCAGGTTCACGCCGTGAAGTGCAAAATGCGCGTGAAGAAGGGGTGAACTTCCAGTTTAACCGTCAGCCGATCGAAGTTGTTGGTGAAAATGGTAAAGTAACCGGTGTAAAATTTATTACTACTCAGCTGGGTGAGCCGGACAGTCGTGGTCGCCGTAGTCCAGAGCCGATTCCGGGTTCAGAAGAAATTCTTCTAGCGGATGCAGTCCTGCTTGCTTTCGGTTTCCGTACCAGTCCAGCAGACTGGTTCACCGATGTGGAAATCAATCTGGATGGTTCAGGTCGTGTCGTTGCCGCTGAGCAGCAACAATACAAATTCCAGACGTCGAATCCAAAAATCTTCGCTGGTGGTGATATGGTTCGTGGTTCTGATCTGGTGGTAACTGCAATTTGGGAAGGCCGTCAGGCAGCTGAAGGTATCTTGGATTACCTTGATGTCTAACCGTTAAAGATCAATAATCATCATTCAAAACAACCCGCTTCGGCGGGTTTTTATTTTTGGATATTGTCTAGCTTAAAGAGAGGCTCTTAAAAAAGATTATAAAAAGTAACAAAACTTTAGAAAATACTGTTTAAAATCAAATTAATTATATAAATATTAATAAAGAATTGAGGACAAGATATCATGCGTGTATTCAAACAATCTCTTATCGCCTTGATGCTGGCCAGTACCTTGACCCTGAGTGGTTGCGGCTATAACACCTTACAAGTCAAGGATGAGGCGGTGACTGCTTCATGGTCTGAAGTGCAAAACCAGTATCAGCGCCGTGCCGATCTGGTACCGAATCTGGTCAATGTGGTCAAAGGCTATGCCGCACATGAAGAGCAGGTATTGACCGAAGTAACTCAAGCACGCGCCAATGTGGCAGGGCTAAAAGTAGACCGTGAAGTACTGGAAGATCCAGAACTGTTTCAGCGTTATCAGGAAGCGCAGTCGCAAATGACCAGTGCTTTGTCGCGTCTTTTAGCCGTCACTGAGAATTATCCCGATCTGAAAGCCAATCAGCAGTTCCGTGATTTGCAGATACAGCTGGAAGGCACTGAAAACCGGATTGCAGTGGCACGTAACCGTTATATTACGACAGTACAGGACTTCAACTCTTATGCGCGTCAATTCCCGCAAGTGATCACGGCCAAAGTGATTGGCATGGATACCAAACCGAATTTTAGCGCCGAGCAGAGTGCCCAGAAAGCGCCAACAGTTTCCTTTGAATAAGTATCCACTTATAAAATAAACGAGAGATCATATGTCTGAGATTCTGCTGAAATGCTGTGCCGGTTTGCTTCTCATGCTGGGCATGGGAATAACCACGCTTGTTTCAGCAGAAACGGCTACAGCTACAGATACTGAAGAAGTCATCGTAGCCCGTGAAATTTTGCAGCCTAAAGCGGGTCAAAATGTTCCAGCCCAAAATACAGAAACTGCAGCAGCTTCACAGTCACAAATTGCCAATGACATAGCGGAAGGGCAGCTTCAGCGCGACCTACCAAGTCTGAATGAACCGATCATTGATCAGGCGAATTTACTCAGTGCCACTGAAAAGCAGCAACTTAGTCAAAGAATCATTAATCTCTATGAAGCTGGCAAAGCTCAGATCGGGGTGGTAATTGTACCTACTACAGGCCAGGAAGATATTTTTGACTATTCCATGCGTGTGGCGGATCGCTGGCAATTGGGCTCAAAAGAACATGATAATGGTTTGTTAATGACCATTGCGGTAAATGACCATCGTATCCAGATTTTAACTGGATATGGGTTAGAAGGTGTTTTGCCAGATATTGTGGCTGGACGAATTATTAATAACAAAATTACACCTTTGTTTAAGCAGGGTCAGTATGCGCAAGGGATAGATGCGGGGCTGGCAGAAATTGAGCGTATTCTAAATCTGGATCCAGAAATTGCAGCTCAAGCAGCGGCTGAGCTTAAAGAGCGTCAGGAGCAGGCTTATAAAGCGCAGCAAGCATCTCAAGCGACTTTTGGTTCGGTTATTTTTATTATCGTCGCTGGTGTCATTGGTTCCATGATCTTTGGCAGGAAGCTAAGTGCGGCCACTGCCGCAGTAGCGGGCACAGCAGCCGGGTTAGTCAACGGTATGGGATTGGTCGCTAGCCTATTAATTGGTGCTGGAGTTTTCTTTTTGCTCGTTACCTCACTTGCTCAGTTAATCCTGCATGCCTTTATGGCAGGTGGAGGTCGTGGCGGTGGTAGTGGACGTGGTGGTTTTGGAGGCGGCGGCTTCGGTGGAGGCGGCGGTGGTTTTGGTGGGGGAGGAGCATCAGGCTCATGGTAACAACTACAGATACAACAGATATTGTCACGCAGCCTAAGCTGGAAGAACATGCTCAACCAAGTTTTAAGCGCTGGCTTAAGCATTTCTTTTATATGCCGGCAACCAAGCGTTTTTTCTCCAAGCAGGATCAGCATGCGATTGCACTAGCTGTTGAAGAAGCCGAGCATGGGCATATCGGAGAAATTCAGGTCGTAATCGAGGGATGCTTATCTGCACGATCAGCCTATTATCAGGATACTTTGTGTCGAGCTCGACAACTCTTTGCCGAGCTGGGTGTCTGGGATACTGAATATAATAGTGGTGTGCTGTTGTATTTAAACCTGTGTGAACATAAGGTTGAGATTGTGATTGATCGAGGCATCAAGCAGGCCACTACTCAAGAAGTCTGGGATCAGATTTGTCAGCATATCATTCAGTTGATACAGCAAAAGCAGTTTAAGCAAGGGGTGATTGAAGGAGTAAAGAAGATTGGAGAGGTCTTAGATCAGTATTATGATCGAAAAATAGATGATTTAGAGAATGAATTAGGGAATAAGCCGATTATTTTAGGGTGATTTTTTTATATATTGCTTGCATAAGAAAAGATATTCTGCTGCTTTAGAGCGATTAAAAGCCAATAAACCGATGGTTATACCAAAAGGGTCTGCGATTAATAATGATACCGTGGCACTTGAAGCTAGGCGTAAGCGTAGTTCAATTAAGAAGAGCCGTCATGCTGCATTAATTGAAGCAATTGAGCAAGCTGTGCAGGCAGCAGGGTAAAATGTTCTTTCGCCTACATAACAGGTTGAACAAGCAAAAAACAAAACTAAAGCTGTAAAAAGTGCTTATGAGCAGCTTGAGGAAGATTATGAAAAACTGCTGAAAAATTATAATTCTCTTTTGTTGGAAAATTTTGAGTTAAAACAAAAAACGCATCAAATTTGATGCGTTTTTTATTAAGAAATTAGATACCCGAACAAGTTTTTGGACGAACTGCTTGGTCGAGATTAGATGTACACGCCCAAGAACCACCATTTTGTGTATAAGTGAAAACAACAATTCTATTTTTTAATTTATCATTAATACCAGATGCATTTTTAAAAGTAGCAGTCAGTTTACATTTTCCAGCTTCACTTCCGTCAGCAGTGATATTGTCTACATATTGACCTGAAAGAGTATGACCATTACTTGAATGTAAAGCACCAGCTGGAACTAATGGAGTGCTATTATCGGCTTCTCCCTCTCCTGCATTATTTGGTTTAGCAGGAATTTCAGGAGTTGTACTACAAGCAGTAGCTAGACCAACCATTCCTGCAAGATCAATTACAGGAGTTTTTAATCCGCCAAGGAGGTTAATTGCTTCAGACGCTTGAGTACGTGCCGTATAATTTTGATACTGAGGAATTGCGATTGCTGCCAAAATACCAATGATTGCAACAACAATCATTAATTCAATAAGAGTAAAACCTTTTTGAGTATTCATAACATTCTCCACAAATGTTTTGTTAATTTAATTATAAGCTTTGTAAGCTAACCTATATTTCAGCACAAAGTGTGCCAAAGCATATTACTTAATTATTTCTTATAAAATCAATACATTATTTAATAGATTTAAAATCTAAAAAAATACGTGAAAATTTTTTTGTAACTAATTGACAAAAAATGTCACTTTTTCCTTAATTAGTTATTTGTATGTCTATGATTGGAATCGAAAATTAAAGATTTATGAAAATAAGATCAAATTACAAAATTAAGAGTTTTTTGATTATCATGTGCAAAATTTCTTTTTCTTGAAGTTCTCATGAAATTCATGCTTGCCATCATCGCAGCAATTCTAATTTCCCTTGCCTGGCTAATGCCTGTACACTATCGTCCATGGGTCACCTATACAGGTGAACTTTATACATTTTTTGCTTTATTAGCTCTTACAGCACTATTTATAAAAGAAAAAATTAAACTGCCGATAATAATCTTCCCTTTACTATTTTTGGCTTGTATTCCTTTAATGCAGTTACTCGCATGGCAGGTATTTTTCTTTAGTACAGCCATGATGGGGACGATTTATGTGTTTACCTTCTGGTTGGCAAGTGTATTTGGTTACAATCTTTCAATAGGTCAATTTAATCGGGAAGAAACTTTTGCCAATCTTAGTTATGTATTTCTAGCTTCAGGGACGATTACCGGTTTAATTGCACTGTGTCAGTGGTCTAATCTGGATGCAGTGCTGCCAGGTATGGTGAATATTAGTGGAACCACACGACCATTTGCTAACTTTGCCCAGCCAAATAATATGGCGACGTTTTTACTTATGTCGCTGATGAGTTGCCTATATCTTTATGAAAAGAAAAAGATTCAAACAAAGTGGTTAATGACTTGCGCATTACCGATCATTATGGGCATCGCGCTTAGCCAATCCCGTACCTCGTGGGTAGCTGCCATAGCCATCATGATTTATCTTGCCATTTATCAATACAAAGGCATTATTCGCCTGAAATGGTATTACAGCAGTCTCTTGCTATTCCTATTTATTTTCTTTATCTGGTTGTTCCCTGTATTGAGTCTACTGATTGCACAGATGACAGATGCAGAGGTGATCCGTAGTCGTGAGTTGGTATCACGTGCAACCGGTGATATGTCACGACTCGCCATCTGGCAGCAAATGTTGGCCGCGATTCAGGCCCAGCCATGGTTTGGTTATGGCTGGTATCAGACCAGTATCGCTTTTGTTTCAATCACGGATACGGTTCAAGGTCCGGTCTGGATTCGTAGCGCACATAATTTTATTATCGATTTCCTGATCTGGAACGGGGTAGTGATTGGTGTCCCATTCTTAGCTTATTTCGGCTATCTGGGCTATCAAATACAGCGATGGGTGAAAACGCCGGAGTCAGTCATTGGCATATTAATGATCGGTGCTTTTGTTACGCATGCTATGTTTGAGTTTCCACAGCACTATGCCTATTTCCTGTTACCCGTGGGTTTTATTATGGGGACAGTACTGGCGCAGCGTTCAGATATAGCTAAGCAGCTTGTTATGCCGTCGTGGCTGATAAAAGCCATCTTTGCGGTTGGTGTTATTTTAATTGCAGTCATTTACCGGGATTATGATACCGCTGTACCAAAACTCGGTCAGAGCATTCGCTATGAACAGCAGCCGGAAAAAATTACCAATGAAAAGCCGATCTTCTTGCTGACGGAATTTAATCATCGTATTAACTGGATCCGTCTGAATCCTTATAGCAAAGCGTCTGCTGCACAGATTCAGGAAGGTGAACAAATGGTCTTGAGTTATCCGACTAAATATAACCTGATCAAATATGCCAAACTTTTAGCTTTTAATGGATATGAGGCGGAAGCTAAGCAACAGCTGCAACGCTTAAAGACTATTCAGAAAACTGAAATGAGTTATGAAGAATTAACGCAGGATGTACCTCGCTAAATACAAAAAAGCCAGCAGCTGCTGGCTTTTTCTTGGCTTAATTTTAAGTTTAGAGCTGACTTTGAATATAGTTTTCGATGCCAATGCTTTCGATCAAATCAATTTGTGTTGTGGTCCAGTCCAGATAGTTTTCTTCTTTCTCTAGGATTTCCTGAACCAAATCACGCGTTACA
Source organism: Acinetobacter lwoffii (assembly GCA_013530545.1). Lineage (GTDB taxonomy): Bacteria > Pseudomonadota > Gammaproteobacteria > Pseudomonadales > Moraxellaceae > Acinetobacter > Acinetobacter lwoffii_G. The sequence goes on along the minus strand of SPVA01000108.1, from coordinate 1,101 downwards.
TAATCCATTTGGGTTTCAGCCAGCGCGACTGCTTTCTGGATGACTTCAATATTTTCTTTGACTTTACGCACGTCACAATGCAGCACTTCTTGAGTATGCTGACCGATATACAGCTTGCCCAGATTCTGTAAATTTGGCAGACCTTCCAAAAATAAAATACGTTCAATAATTTTATCGGCATGTTTCATCTGAACAATGGATTCTTTATATTCTGCCGAGCCCAGTTTCTCAATGCCCCAGTCATTAAACATGCGCGAATGCAGGAAATACTGGTTAATGGCAGTTAAGTGGTGATACAACACCTGATTGAGCTGATTAATCACATCACGATTGCCTTTCATCGCATAACTCCATTTGGACCTGTTTTATCTTTCTAAGAAAGCGCTCTAATCCTGATAGTAAAGCAAGTCAGGGGTAAATGGCGAGTAATTTATCAAATCAAACGTAAAACCTCGTTTTCAAGGCAGGGATATAAATGAGTGACCTAAGCTATACGACATAAAATGTCGTTTCAAATTAACATTTTTAACTTTGGATATTCTATTGGTTATTTTCATTGATAAAATAATCGCATGAAAACACTTAAATTACGCATTAAAGATAAACATTCTAAGATATTAGAGCAATTAGCATCTGAAGTGAATTTCGTCTGGAATTATGTCAATGATTTAAGCTTTAAACACCTTAAAAGAAAAGGTGAATTTCTCAGTGCTTACGATATTGCTGAATATACGAAAGGTACATCTAGGCTTTGTGGGTTACATAGTCAAACCATTCAGGCTGTTACCGAAGAATTAGTCATACGAAAAAAGCAATTCAAGAAGACCAAACTAAAATGGCGGGTCAGTCATAAGAAATCAGCCAGAAGATCACTAGGTTGGATACCCTTTAAGAAAGTAGCAATCAAGTATGCTGATGGCCATATCAAGTATGGCAAGCATCAGTTTAAAATATGGGATAGCTATGGACTGTCAAATTACAGTAGATCTCTTGCGAAAGTAAAAAATTGTTTATACTAGCCCCATGAAATATGAAAATTTAACTCGATTTAATGATGGGGAATTTAAACGACTCGTTGGAGTTCCTCGTCCATTATTCTTA
>SPVA01000090.1 GCA_013530545.1 Acinetobacter lwoffii | reverse complement strand
GCATTTCCTGCATGGTCAAACAGGATGACATTTTGCACGCTACTTTCATAACCGAGTTCGAGTAACGCGCGCTTTTCAACTTCGGTTAAACCGTCTTCAGGCAGATCCATAATTTGCAGCAGTGCTATAGAGCTAAATAGTTTCTTCATCATTGACGATGGTAACAGCCGTTTCAGCGTCACCGCGGCTGCATCAAAGTCGGCAATAATACTCCGCGGGTGGGCATAAGGCACATCGGGTAGCAGAGTATGCGTAATCGTGCCATCTATATTCATCAGCTGCATTTTATCTTTATAGATTTGCACCCATACAGCATCTGGAAATTTCACTAATTGATCTTGCAGCATGGAGAAAGTCTGATTTTGCTGATATTTAGTCATTAAATAATCGATAAACAAATCCCGCATCAAGACGGGATTTGTAAGGTTCGGTTATTTGGCAGGAGCACCATACTCATTGTTTTGTTGCTTGGTTTCAGTTGCCCACCACCAGATCAGTACCAGTATGCCAATCACGGTAAGCGTCAGTAATTGCCACCAACCAGAACGTCCTACATCATGCAAGCGACGCGCGCCAACGGCCAGACTTGGGACTAGAAGTGCCAGATTAAGCAGGCTATTCACCAGCGGTTTAGTGCCTAAAACTGTATCAATTACCTCAGCAACAATGCCTAAAATTACACAAAACAGCATAAAGAACCAAAATTCTTTACGGCGTGCACGGCCGGAAAAGTTTGCATAGTTGGTCAGACATTTTACAAACCAGTCAATGCTGCTGTAATTTTCCTCGGCTTGATCCAGATTTGAATATTTGCCAAGCTGACTGGAAATTTTTTCTCCCAGATAAATAGAACTGCCTGAGGTTAAATAAACCTCAGATGCTTCACCCGCGGTATTGACGATAAAATCGACCCGATCACCGCGTGAAGGTGGACGCTCACTACGCCAGTCTGCGCCATTAAAGCTATAGCGCTGATTATCATCCCCCGAGATAAAACCGGTATTGTGTTGAATAGAAAAATCAAGGATTGAACCTTTCATGCTTGTTCTCGTCTATTAAGCTAGATTATTGTTTTAAAGCGACGCAATTTCTTATCAGAATAACTTTAGCATAATCTAATTTTTAAAAGTTTATGGTGAAATGACAATAATTTTTTCATGTTTTTAAAAGCCTTATCGCAATAGTGATTCAGTATTCAATCAACAAAAAATGTAGCGTTGCATGATTTGAAATGAAGAAAATTAAATAGTAATGGAGCTGATTTATCTCTGAATCTTTTATAAGAAATTAAAGCTAAATCTATCTGATGAATATCAAATTTTTCTTTGGAACTATGGTTTGATGTTGTTAAATTTAATATGATGATAAACAGATACTTATAAATTTTAAATTTACAAAAAGCATATAATAATACTAATAAATATAACATTTTATTCATACTTTTTATCTATTAGTAACGATTTTTTAAAATCAACAGGCGTATAATAAAAAGCTTCATATTGTGATGAAGGTATCACATTCAATGTATCTCTCCCCATTATCGAAGGCCGTTTACCTTTGCTGTGCCTCTTTCATCTTAACCACGACCACTGTGCATGCTGAAGCTGCTTTCAGTTCGGAAAGCCCGTGGATGCTCGGTGACTGGAACGGGCAACGTACAGCACTCCAAAATCAGGGCTATGATTTCAGTTTTGGTTATACCGGTGAAATGGCAACCTTGATCGATGCGCAAAGATCTTCAAACCATAAAACTGAATATGCGGACCAGTTTGTTTTTGGGGCACATCTGGATCTGGCAAAAATTGCAGGCTGGCAAGACACCGAAGCACAAATAACAGTGACCCAGCGTAACGGTCAGTCACTGTCTCAAAGCGCTGCTGCTTTAAGTGGCCATCTGAGTTCAGTGCAAGAAGTCTGGGGCCGTGGTCAAACCTGGCGCCTGACTGATTTATGGATCAAGAAAAAATTCCTGGAACAAAAACTGGATGTGAAAGTCGGACGCTTTGGTGAGGGTGAAGACTTCAATAGTTTTGACTGTGATTTCCAGAATCTGGCCCTATGCGGTTCACAAGTCGGGAACTGGGTTGGCGATCAGTGGTACAACTGGCCGGTAAGCCAATGGGCTGCACGGGTCAAATATAACCTTAACCCTGAATTTTATGCCCAAGTCGGTGCTTATGAATACAACCCTGAGAATCTGGAACGTGGTAAAGGATTTAACCTGAGTACGGATGGTTCCAAAGGGGCAATGCTTCCTGCAGAAGTGGTTTGGGCGCCTAAACTGGGTGAACAGAAACTACCGGGTGAATACCGTGCCGGTTATTACTACAGTACAGCAGAGGCTGAAGTCATTTCCAATCCAGATCAAACCGATCATCACCATGGGGGCTGGATTGTTGCCAAGCAACAATTGACTGCACATCACGGAGATACTTCGCGTGGTTTGACCGGCTTTGTGAATGCGACAGTGCATGACTCCAAAACCAATAATGTCAGTGATATGCAAAATATCGGGCTGGTTTATAAGGGTGCAATGGATTCACGCCCTCAAGATGAAATCGCATTTGGTATTGCACGCATCAACATGAATGACGATGTCAGTGCTGACCGTCATCAAGAAATCGATGCAGAAATTTATTATGGCTTACATGCCACTAATTGGCTCACCATTCGCCCGAATGTGCAATATGTGCGTCACGTCGGTGCATATAAAGATGGTGAAAATGTCTGGGTGGGCGGAATCAAGTTTAATACGTCATTTTAAAATATAGTTTTTAGTTGCAAATACACTATTGAATCTCTAGGTGCTTTGTTGCAGTAATGGGCAATGCCTGCTTAAGACATTGATGTATTTATAACTCAGAATTTAACAATAAGGGTGCTCATGCCTGTCATGTGCATGGACTTTCAAAAAAACTTTTATAGGTGTTCAATATGAATACTTCATCATCAGGTTCAGTACTGAAAACGATTTTAGCGGTCATTGCCGCTGTTTTCGGTATAGGACTGCTGATTGGAGGGATTTATCTTGCAGTGCTGGGTGGGTCTTGGTACTACATCATTGCAGGTATTCTCTTTATTGCGACCGCAGTTCTCTTGTATAAACGAAAAAGTGCTGCACTCCTTGTTTATGCCATATTCGTTTTGGCGACAGTGGTGTGGGGGCTGTGGGAAGTCGGTTCAGATTTCTTTGCACTTGCGCCGCGTTTAGATATTTTAGGGCTGTTTGGTCTGGCCCTGCTGATTCCGGCTACCACACGTGGCTTTGATCATGCTAAAACCGCGAAAATTGCCTTGGGTGCTTCATTAGCCATTACCATCGCTGTCATGATTTATGCTGTATTTAATGACCCGCAAGAAATTCGCGGTGAATTAAAATCCCAGCAGCCTGCAACTCACCAGCCAATTCCCGGTGTGGCAGATGAAGACTGGCCTGCTTATGGCCGTACCCAGTCCGGTTTACGGTATTCACCGTTAAAGCAGATTAATACTGAAAATGTCAAAGATTTGCAGGTGGCTTGGGAATATCACACGGGCGAATTCAAGACTGAAAATGACTCGGGTGAAACCACCAATCAGGTTACCCCAATCAAGGTGGGTGACAACATGTACATCTGTACCACTCACCAGAAATTGACTGCGCTTGATCCGGCAACTGGTAAGGCGAAATGGACTTATGATCCAAAACTGAAAGCCGATCATACCTATCAGCATTTAACCTGCCGTGGTGTATCTTATTATGATGTCAACAATACGGCTGGTTTTGAAAGCAGTCTCGCTGCGAAGAAAACCACATCGGCTGAATGTCCACAAAAAGTCATTTTACCGGTCAATGATGGGCGTTTAGTGGCGGTCAATGCGACCACCGGTAAAGTCTGTTCTGATTTTGGTAAAAATGGCGAAGTCGATCTGCAAAAAGATATGCCATTCCCATATCCAGGCGGTTATATTCCAACCTCACCGCCTGTAGTAACCGGCACGACGATCATTATTGCGGGTTCAACCACAGACAACTATTCAACTGAAGAACCGTCAGGTGTGATCCGTGGTTATGATGTCAATACGGGTGAACTGCTTTGGGTATTTGACACAGGCGCTGAAGATCCGAATTTGATTCCTGCACCGGGTCAAAAATTTGTACACAACTCTCCAAATGCTTGGGCACCTTTGGCCTATGATGCAGAGCTGGATATCGTCTACGTACCAACGGGTGTCGGTACACCGGATATTTACGGTGGTCACCGGACTGAACTGGACGAGCGTTATGCCAACTCGATGCTGGCCTTGAATGCGACGACCGGCAAACTGGTATGGAACTTCCAGACTACCCATCACGATTTGTGGGATATGGACGTACCTTCACAGCCAACATTGACCGAGATTAAAGACAAAAACGGCAATATGGTTCCAGCCATTTATGTCTTGACCAAAACGGGTAATGCTTTTGTGCTAGACCGCCGTAATGGTAAAGCGATTGTGCCAATTACCGAGAAACCGGTACCACAATCTGTGAAACGCGGACCTCAGACCAAAGGCGAGTTCTATTCTAAAACTCAACCTTTCTCTGACTTTAATCTGGCGCCACAAGATAAATTGACCGATAAACAGATGTGGGGTGCGACCATGTTTGACCAGTTGGTCTGCCGTGTTGCGTTCCACAAACTGAATTACGATGGCATTTATACCCCACCTTCTGAAAATGGCACGCTGGTCTTCCCGGGTAACCTAGGTGTGTTTGAATGGGGTGGTATGTCAGTGAATCCGGACCGTCAAATTGCATTAACCAACCCGATTGGCCTGCCATTTGTATCAAAACTAATTCCTCAAGATCCGAACCGTCCTAAGACGGCTAAAGGTGCAGGTACAGAAGCAGGTGTTCAACCGATGTATGGTGTGCCTTATGGCGTTGAAATCAGTGCGTTCCTGTCTCCATTTGGACTGCCGTGTAAACAGCCATCATGGGGCTTTGTTGCAGGTGTGGATCTAAATACTCATGAAGTGGCATGGAAACGCCGCATCGGTACCATTCGTGACAGTATGCCGGGCATTCCATTGCCACCATTCAAAATGGGTGTGCCGATGCTGGGTGGCCCTATTTCAACTGCGGGCAACGTGATGTTTGTGGGTGGAACTCAAGATAACTACATCCGTGCCATTAACGTGAACAACGGTGATGAGTTGTGGAAAGGCCGTCTACCTGCAGGTGGCCAGGCTACACCAATGACCTATGAAGCCAATGGAAAGCAGTATGTGGTCATTATGGCGGGTGGTCATGGTTCCTTTGGGACTAAAATGGGTGACTCTCTGGTGGCTTATGCCTTGCCAGACAATAAATAGTTGAATCTCTAATTAAGTATGAAGAAGCCTGATTCGTCAGGCTTTTTTATACGCTATTGTTGAATGCCTACATCGAGTTTTAAGGACACAGAGAAATGATGTTGATTTGTTGCTGAAAGCTCAATTTCCTTCAGATCGCATTAAAATAATATGCTTTGTATATGGCTGATTTTAAGCGAAATTCAGATAAAGGATTAATCAAGTCTAAATTTATCGAACACAGAATTTTTAAGCTCAAAATATTCCTATTCATTGAGCGAACTATATGTCATCGAATTAGCATACTTATTTGGTATCGATGCTTAAAACAAAATGAGTTGAATCATGAGATGTACGCCATCTCGATAAGGTATTTGCCGCATTAAACCACTTTCAAATAAGGCCTGTCATTTATGTACCAAAGCCCGAAATTTCCATTCGTGAGATCGACCTTGTCCTGCCTGATTGCTTGCGCAGGTCAGAACATTTATGCAGAAAATGATACACAAGAAGTCCAAAGGTTAGACACGATTGTCATTCAAGCGACCCGTACAGATCGGGAGCGATTGACCACACCGGCGTCAGTGTATTATCTGAATCAAGAACAAGATAACAGCATGAATGTGAATCTTTCGGAAACATTAAAAGGCGTTCCGGGATTACAGTTAAACAATCGTGAAAACTATGCCCAAGACCTACAAATTTCGATGCGAGGCTTTGGGGCACGTTCCAGTTTTGGTGTGCGTGGTGTGCGTTTATATGTAGATGGAATCCCTGCGACGATGCCGGATGGACAGGGACAAACCTCGAATATTGATTTGAACAGTCTGGACCATATTGAAGTATTGGGTGGTGGATTTTCATCGCTCTATGGCAACTCTTCGGGGGGAACGATTTTAACCACCACGCGAGAGGGGCAAGGTGCTGATTCGATTGAACTGGGGCATTCTGCTGGTAGTCAAAATAAAGGGCAGACCAAGCTGGTTTTGCAAGGTGGTTCAGAAAATGCCGATGAACCAGCTTATATCATCAGCTCGTCTTATTTTGATACCAATGGTTACCGTGACCACAGCAGTGCACATAAAGTTCTGAATAATGCCAAGCTGACCTGGAATCTGGAGGACGGATCTAAAATCAACTGGATGAATAACTACGTTAAAATTGCTGCAGATGATCCGGGTGGTCTAGAGAGAAAGGATTGGAAAGCAAATCCAAAACAAATAGACAGTAGAATTCAGGGATTTAATACAAGAAAAGAAATTGAGCAATTTCAAACAGGTCTTACTTGGAATAAGTCAATCAATGATCAGCATGAACTGTATGGCATGGCCTATTGGGGGCAGCGTGAGGTTATCCAGTATCAATCGATTTCTAAGTTTTTTCAGTCATTAGAAAAACAACCAGGTGGTGTAATTGACTTTGACCGTCAGTTTTATGGTGCAGACCTACGTTGGACAGATAGAGATGTTTTGCCAAATACTAAACTGATTGCTGGACTTGCTGTTGATGCCATGACCGAAGACCGAAAAGGTTATCTAAATTATGTGGGGAATACTTTTGGAGTTAAAGGTGAGTTACGTCGTGATGAAGACAATACCTTATGGAATGCGGATCCTTATTTACAGATATCTTATAACTTTATGCCAGATTGGACTCTAGATGCTGGACTACGTTATAGCAACGTGCATTTTAAATCAGAAGATCATTATATTACTGATGTGAATGGTGATAATTCTGGTAAAACTACTTTTGACAAGTTACTGCCATCGTTAAGTTTAAGCTGGAAAATTTTACCTGAGCTGATGACTTATGCCAGTTATGCCCAAGGCTTTGAAACACCAACTTTTACTGAAATGGCTTATCCTGCAAGTGGGAGTTTTGATAAAGCCCTTAATTTAAAAGCAGCAGAAAGTGAAACCTATGAACTTGGGTTGAAGTCTGCCAATATCTTAGGTGATTTTACTGTTGCAGTTTTTCAGACCAAGACAAAGAATGACATTGTTTCTGCAGGTAATGATAATGGTCGCTCTACTTTCCGTAATGCGGATAAAACTTTAAGAGAAGGTATTGAACTCTCCTGGAATAAAAACCTATGGCGTGACCTAACAGCTCAAGCAAGTTATAGCTACTTAGATGCAACTTTTGATAAAGACACTGCAAATGTTGAAGGCCCGACACCTATTCAAGAAGGTAATTATATTCCCGGTATTGCCAAGAATCAGGCATTCTTAAGCTTGGGTTGGAAACCTGAACAGGGTTTGCGTGCGGGTGTGGATATTCGTTATAGCGACAAAATCTATGTCGATGATAAAAACTCAGATGCTGCGCCAAGCTACACGGTTGCTGGCGCCAATGTGGGTTATCACTGGAAAATGCAGGATTGGGCAGTGAATACTTTTGCGCGTGTCGATAACCTGTTTGATAAAGATTATTCTGGTTCGGTGATTGTCAATGAAAGCAATAACCGTTTCTTTGAGCCGGCAGAAGGGCGGAACTGGAGCGCTGGTTTGAGTGTGACAAAAGAATTTTAATTCAGATGATTTAGGGCTGTTAAATTTTCAAAAAACAAAATCCCGCTTCCTGAGTGGGATTTTTTAATATTTAAGTTTTGAAAAGTTGATCAGAGGATTTGAGATAAAACTAGATCTTTTGCTGATTCACCCGTTTCGATAATTCCTCGGCACTTTCCACCCGTTCAGAATATCGATTGTTGAGATCAGCAGACTGAACTTGGTGTGAGATTGTGTCGACCATCAGAAGTTGTTTTAGATATTCTTTCTGCTCCGCAGCGCGCAGCTTTTAGCATGGAAAATGAGGAAATGATTATTGATGAAGCAGGGAATCGGTTGAAATAAATTTCAGAATTTAAGCAGATCAATCAGATCATAAAAAAGCCACCGCAGGGGTGGCTTTTTATTTAAAGTTAAAATGACAGATGTCGTGTCATTTTAAGCTAAACCTTACCAGCTTAACGCACCGCCAGTTTGGTAATCTGTTACGCGCGTCTCGAAGAAATTCTTCTCTTTACGCAAGTCCATCATCTCTGACATCCACTGGAACGGGTTATTCACACCAGCAAACTGTTCAGGCAAACCCAACTGCGCCAGACGACGGTTCGCAATAAACTTCAGGTATTCTTCCATCATGCCAGCGTTCATGCCAAGTACACCGCGTGGCATGGTGTCACGTGCGTATTCGATTTCCAGCATCGTACCTTCAAGAATCATCTGGATGATTTCTTCCTGGAATTCAGTTGTCCATAAACCCGGGTTTTCGATCTTGATCTGGTTGATCATATCGATACCGAAGTTCAGGTGCATAGACTCATCACGCAGGATGTACTGGAACTGCTCGGCAACACCATTCATCTTGTTACGACGGCCCATCGACAGGATCTGGCTGAAACCGCAGTAGAAGAAGATACCTTCAAGTACACAGTAGAACGCGATCAGGTTGCGAAGCAGGATCTGGTCGTTTTCAGGTGTGCCGGTTTTGAAAGTAGGATCACTTAAAGACTGAGTATATTTCAGGCCCCACGCAGCTTTACGTGCAACTGACGGTACTTCACGGTACATGTTGAAGACTTCGCCTTCATCCATACCTAGCGACTCGATACAGTACTGGTAAGCGTGTGTGTGAATCGCTTCTTCAAACGCTTGACGCAAGATGTACTGACGGCATTCAGGGTTGGTAATATGACGGTAAATCGCCAGTACCAGATTGTTTGCAACCAGTGAATCGGCAGTCGAGAAGAAACCAAGTGAACGCATCACAATGGTACGTTCATCTTCAGTCAAGCCATTTTCAGACTTCCACAACGCAATGTCGTGGTTCATGTTCACTTCTTGTGGCATCCAGTGGTTTGCACATCCGTCCAGATACTTCTGCCAAGCCCATTCGTATTTGAATGGAACAAGCTGGTTCAAGTCTGCACGACAGTTGATCATCGCCTTGTCATCAACCTGAACGCGTTGCGCACCCATTTCAAGCTCTTCCAGACCCGGTGCAACATCAAGCTGCTCTAGGGAAGCAGATGCTCTTGCCAGTGAATCGGTTGGATTTGATCCTCGGTTTTGAGTGGCTCTAAGGGGTTGTGCAGCTGCCACATCCGGCGATGCGTTGCCTGCATCAGATACCATCTGTGAATTAGTCGCTTTTTGCGGCTCGACGGGCGCAGGCTGCTGTTCAGGTGCAGCCGGTTTTTGCGAATCATCTTCGAAATCGTCCCAACTTAGGATAGACATATCAATTCTCTCTACGTTGCTTTATATCTTTTATGAGACATTCAGCTTGGCTGAGATGTCTTACTATACGCTTAATTTGTGTAAGCAAAATTAAGTTTTGTTGATGAATGCTCTAGTTTTATACAGGAGCAATAATCCCCACTACTTATTTTGCTTACGCTGCTGGCGAACTTTGAACCAGAAGTAAGCAATGGGTAAATAAAAGGTAATACCAAAGGAAATCAGCAATGCCGCAAGTCCTAACATGTAGTTATGAGTCATATGTGGCATTGAGGTTTCCTTTTACTTTTAGTTTGTGAATCCTAGCCGAAACTAGGATTCACGTTTAAATCATTTTTTAGATGATTTACTAGGCTTGATTGTTTCAGTAACTGTAGTTTTAGGATGCTTTTTTGCATAGCCTTCAGTTACGAAACGACCAGTTCCTGCATCACGAGAAACTTTTTTCGTAGCCATAGAGATAATCTCCATTACAAATTCAAGATGACTCTTACTGGCTCGTTTCTCGAATTGATGATACAATCCGTTCACGCATTTTGTGATGCCAGCCTCGTTGTGACCATCTTGGTATCACTTCGAGATTGAAAGCCTTCTAGTTAGTTTTGACGGACGCTAGAGGGCTTTTTTATTGCCTGAATTTCGTAATCCCCCTAAGTCCCCCTTTGAAAAGGGGGATTTTCTCCCTCCTTTATTAAAGGAGGGTCGGGGAGGATTTAAAACCTGTCAGATTATTGACATTCTATTGATGTTGAAAATGTATACATTGAAAAAATCCTTTATTTACATTTAGATAAATACTTATCTAGAACAAAAATAGTGAAAAAATGTATACATTTTTTCATGCCAATAAGTAAAGACACTATCCTTAATAAAGAAGAGTCTTTTATCAACAAGCTTCAGTATCTTGTTTGGACCCACATAGTGGGTCCATTGCATTCATTATATAGATCACATCATATGGTGTATAGGGTCTTGAAAAAACCTACATATTGTGGTTAATAGATGAATTTCTCTTTTGAGAAAGATTTAAATAACTTGTGTGATGTAGAGTTTAAAACGACTTTCATATAGTAAGAGAGACAGGGTGCTCAAATTATGTCATTTCAACCTATGTATACGAATTAAAAAAACAATAAAAATAGCAAAAAAATTAGAAAAAGCGATTGATTCAGGAGTTTATAACAATAAAAAAAAGGACAGATTGTATAAGGCGATATGTCCTTAATTAAAATAATGATTTATTGGCAATTATGCTTCCTAATTAAAATTGTCAGCTTAATTATTTTTAAGATTGAAGCATAACAGTAGGTATATATTGTCCATCTATCCAATCATAAAGTTGAATATCACAAATTCCATTCAAACGATGTCCCAAGACCATCGCAAATAATGAGGGGGCTTTAATAAAGAGATGCAGTTTGGACAATTGATTGTTGGATTTGAAAGAAACTAAAGCTGATTTAGCCTCTCTAACTGCAAGATTCAGAGTTTCAATACTATCAATCACATTAGTACTTTCTAAATTCAATTTAGGTAATCCCTTTACGCCAAGACTAGTAGATTCAATGTCTCTACCTATAGAGGTAGGGAATCCAATAGTAACAATCGCTTCAGTTTCACCTTGTTGTTCATAAGACTCTAGTTTATTAAAAAAAGTACCGTCCTTTTGCTGATGATTATCTGAATAGCCACCAAAATTCTAGACACACATAACCATCTGTTGATGGGCCTTTTCATAATCTAATGGAGAACACTGACCATTGGAACCATGTCTGCGTTTTGAATTGTAGAACATCTCAA
>SPVA01000101.1 GCA_013530545.1 Acinetobacter lwoffii | reverse complement strand
TATTTCTCAAATAAACTTCGAGTAATTTCTACCATCAATCAATGAAAATAATTTCGATCAATCAACCAGTAAAAATCCACACAAGTTGTTCTTCATAATCTCTTAATGATCTTCTTGCTGATTCGTCACCAGCAAGCTAGGTCGGCTATATTACTCTCTATCTCTAGAAAGTCAACCAGTAATGAAAACTATTTTTAAAATTTCTTTCTAAAACCCAACCCAATCAAACTTAACTAAGTCACTGTTTTATCAGAAGTTTTAATCTTCATCACCGCCGATGGATGTGCATTCTACAGCATTTCAGAGCCCTTGCAACCCCTTTTTGAGAAAATCATTTTGTATGTATATTTTTTAAGCTTTTCGTGTGTTTTCATTCATTTTTTATACAAATTTGCTTAAATGATGTCTATTCGTGAATATAACGTTTATTATTTTCATACTAATAAGTAGTGCTACTTACACAGAAAAGGCCTCGGGTTACCTTATGCATCGTTCTATTTACTTATCTATATGCTTATTTTCTTTAGCCTCAAGCGCACATGTTTTCGCCGAGGTGGCCACCGATGTGGAAAATCTGGAAAACGAGCCTGCAAAAACGCCACTTAGAACAAAGATCTCAACCAAAGCGCAACAATTACAAACGCAACTGAAAGTTGATGCCAGTGCAGCACAAGCTGAAGAAGTTAAAGATCCTTTTCAGCCGTTAAATAGAAAGATCTATCAGTTTAATGATGCGATTGACCGCACCGTGGTACGTCCCATAGCTGTACAATATGTGGAAAAAGTTCCTCAAGATGTTCGTGGCAGCTATACCCAGTTCCGCAGTAACCTGGGTGAACCTTGGAATGTGGTGAATCAGCTGATTCAAGGTCGTCCTGCCCGCGCTGCTAAATCTCTAGGTCGTTTTACTATTAATACCTTAACGACTTTAGGACTGGCTGATCCAGCACGTCGCCTTGGCTTGAGCCATGAAGAGGAAAAATTTGGAATTACTTTAGGGTATTATGGCGTGCCTTCTGGCCCTTATATCATGTTGCCATTTTTAGGTCCAAGTTCTGTCCGTGGCGTAATCGGTACTGCTGTAGATAGTCAAGCTCGTCCACAAAAATACATTCTCGAAGATGAAGATGGACTTTACTGGACTGATCAGTTTTGGCGTGCCATTGATACCCGTTCTGAAATACTGGACGTTGAAGGGGTGCTGACGGGTGATCGCTATGCGCAGATTCGCGATATTTATTTGCAACGTACCAATTATGCAATTGCAGAAAAGAAAGGCACAGAACAAGATACACTGTTCCTAGAAGATGATTTTGAAGATGAAAATTCTGATGATGCACCTTCTAGTGATAGCAATATTGAATCTTCAAACGAAGATCTTTAAGTTTAAGCTTCATGTATGATTGCTAGTGAAAATCTGTTCGCTAGCAATACTTTACTTGTTATAGTACATCTTATAACCAATCCTGGGATTGAATCACTTTTTTATGTATTTCATTCAACCGACTCGTGATATTCCTTATTTAGATCAAGTACTTGATACGCTTCCGCATGTTCAGATGATCTATCTGGATGATCATGAACTATATGACTCTACGATTATTGCGATTGCAGATGTACATGATTATCTGAAATATAAGTGGAATCTGCCTACGATTGTACTGGCCTTAGAGAATGAAGGTACTGCTTTGGCGCAGGCCTGGGAACAAGGTGCTTTAGCCGGCTGGATCTGGAGCAAACTTCCCGAGAATCCAGATATGGCATTACAAAAAATTGATGCACAATATAAGCGTAACCAGGATAGCCGTGACCTTCCTTCTGCCGCAGAACTACAAAAAAAATTGTTACCGAATCCGATTGAACTGACCAATTACGAGGTCGAAACCTATTTTCAGCCTTCAGCCTATCTTTCAGGGGATTGGTATGATTATTGGAAAATCAGCGACAAAGAAGTGATTTTCTATTTGGCCGATGTATCCGGACATGGCGTCACCAGTAGTTTGCTCACGTCCTGGATGGCTGCTTTCCATGGTCGCTCCAAGACGCCGCGCGAGCTGATCAAGAAGCTGAACGGCATGCTAATGCAAGAAAATATTGAAAAGCACATCACCATGATTGCCGGGATTCTTAATCTGGAAACCCATGTATTGAAATGGTCCAGCGCTGGGCATTACCCTCCACCGATTATATTTGAACCCAATCAAGAACCTAAAATTCTATCTTCCAGCAGTTTCCCTTTGGGCTTAACCGAAGATCTTGAAGTTGAGGAAAATGAATGGGTATTAAGTCGCAATGCGCGCTTTATTATCTGTTCGGATGGGGCATTAGAACCCTTTGATGGTGGTTTAAATGAACAATTCTCGCAATTATTACACCATTTGCAAAACCAATCTTTTCAGGCTCCGGAACATGTGGCTGACGATATCGCCTTTTTAAGCTTTATCCGCGTAAATTAGCAGTATATTTACAGGCTTTATAAGCACTTAATTTGATTACTACTTTCAGCCACTTGAGTATCAATACACCCTATGGGATAATTTAATATCCTTCTCTGCAAATGGCATTTATATGTCAACAGGTCATATTGAATATGCAAGTCTGAACGGAACGCATATTTTTAAGCTTATCGGCGAAGTGCGTGCCCAATCTTGTATTAGTCTAGACAAATTACTGAACAAAATTGAACAGCAAGACAACGTAGTTGGCGCTATCGTTGATCTCACCGAAACTAGTTTTATTGACAGTACCGTACTCGGTGTTTTAGCGAAACTAGGACTCAAACTCAAGCAAGTACATAACATTCAGGTTGTCATGCTTTCTACCAATTCTGACATTACCACTTTGGCCAACAGTATGGGACTGAGCCAGGTGTTTGTGATTCTGAATTATTGTGGCGATCCAAATGTCTGCACACGTGCACTGATGGAAGAACATGTCACGCATCAAAATATGCTAAATACGGTTCTGGATGCACATAAAACCTTGATGAAACTGAATCAAAGCAATCAGAACATGTTTGAACCTTTAGTCAAACAGCTACAGAAAGAGCAAGACAATTTAGATAAAATTTCCGAGCAACAGGTATAACCATCTTATAAGAGGACCCTATGACTTTACTTTCTGTTGTACAAATGAATTCTCAAAATGAAATTGATGCCAATTTCGTGGAGATTGAATCTTTAATTCAACAAAGTAAGGCCAATGGTGCTGAACTGATTGTTTTCCCGGAAAACTTTGTCTGTTTTGCAGCAGGTAAACAGCGTGAAACTGCTGCACAATTTGAAGTGATTCAGCAACGTCTAGAACAACTTGCCCATGAATATGACACCTGGATCGTTGCCGGTACATTACCCTGCCCTTATCGTCCGGATGGTTCAATCATTGAGGATGGCCGGGTGCGTACCGTTAGCCTGTGTATCAGTCCGGAACGGACCGAAGCACGTTATGACAAAATTCACCTGTTTGATGTGCAAGTCGGCGATGCTGTCGGTGGTTATCAGGAATCCAAGTTCTTTGAACCCGGCACAGATGTTGTCGTAGCCAAAACACCTTTTGGCAATATTGGGTTAATGGTCTGTTATGACCTGCGCTTTCCGGAACTGGCGTTAAATTTACGAGCCAAAGGTGCAAACCTCTTGACCGCTCCTTCTGCCTTTACCTATACCACAGGTGAAATGCACTGGCAGCTTCTTCTGCAAACACGTGCTCTAGATAGCCAATGCTCGGTGCTTGGTGCAGCTCAACAAGGCTGGCATGGAGAAAAACGCCAGACTTGGGGACATGCAGCCGCCACCAATAGTCGTGGACAACTTCTTAATATGATCCATGCAGAAGGTGCTCAACTCATCACCGTCGACTTTGATTTAAATGAACAGCAAAAAGTGCGTGAATCCATGCCTTTAATGCAACACCGTAGACTTCTTCAACTTTCCTGAATCGTTTCATTTGCTTGCATAAAATAACAAAATCCCTGCTTATTCTTCAGGTGAAATCACTGAGCATAGAAGCTCTACGAAAAATAAACAGGGATTTAACTCATGTCATTAGAAAAAGCCGTCTATACCGCACATGCCAAAGCCACAGGGGGCCGTGATGGCCGCGCCATTTCTGACGATCAGATTCTGGACGTCCAATTGGCCGTACCTAAAGAAATGGGGGGACCAGGCGGTGGAACCAATCCTGAACAGCTCTTTGCCGCAGGTTATTCCGCCTGTTTCTTGGGTGCAATGAAATTTGTTGCCAATCGTGACAAGCTCAATATCAGTAAAGATGCCTATATTGAAGGTGATGTTGGGATTGGTCCGATTCCTACCGGGTTCGGGATCGAAGTGACATTAAACATCCATCTTGAAGGCATGGATCAGGAAGAAGCAAAAAAACTGGTGGATGCTGCGCATATTGTCTGTCCATATTCAAATGCGACCCGTAATAATATTGATGTGAACTTAAACGTAATTACTTAATTTTTTTATTTAACAGCTATCCTGAAAAAAGTTTCAGGATAGCTAGACTTCAGTTATAAATTTCAAAATTTACCCGCTTCATCTTTTGTCAAAAGCTACTTCTCTTCCCCACTTGAAAACTACAGCAAAAACTTAAGAAATTATATATAATGATTCTTATTTACATTTATTCGATTTATATTGATGTTAAAACTAGTTCTTCTGAATTCTCTCCTGCTCCTCACTGCTACAACCTCTTTTGCAGATCTTTATCTCTCAGAAAAAATCCGTCCGAAAATAAAATCTCTGCTCAATACTGAAATTGAACGCCTACCCATTCCTGCAACACCCAACAATATGATTCTGCCTGAATTTGGTAAAGGGATTATTGGCTGGGGCGCTGGCCCCAAAGATGCTGAAGCCCGTTTTCTCAATATTACTCAGGCAGATGTTGAAACAATGAAACAGGAAGGACTGAGTTTAGCAATGGCACAAGCCTGGCAGAACTTTTATCAAAATGAAACTCTGCGTAATCCGGGAAATCCGACTGCACCTTTTCGTGCACAACTCATGAAAAAAATCGTCAGTCTCTGGTAAATATCCAAAAGTCCTGACGATCATTATGATAAAGCGAGCAGATTAAAAAATTATTCTACTGCTTCGTTGGTTACTCGCAATACTTCTTCAATCGTGGTTTTTCCGGCCAATACTTTACGCAGACCATCATCACGAATGGAACCTGACTGCTGACGTACATAGCTTTCGATTTCATATTCAGCCGCATTGCCATGAATCAAACGGCGCATATGATCATCGACTGGGACAATTTCATAAATTGCAGTACGGCCACTAAAGCCAGTATTGCCACAACGTTCACAGCCTTGAGGTTGCGGTAATCTTAAATCTTGGGGATGCTCAATATTGCCAAATAGATTCTTCTCGAAAGCATCTGCCTCATGCCAGGTCGCGCAATGTGGACACAAGGTACGCACCAGACGTTGGGCAATTACCCCGATTAAAGAACTGGACAGCAGAAATGGTTCAATTCCCATATCTTTCAGGCGCGTAACCGCACCAATCGCGGTATTGGTGTGTAAGGTGGATAACACCAGATGTCCTGTCAGGGATGCCTGCACCGCAATTTCTGCGGTTTCCAGATCACGAATCTCACCAACCATGACCACATCCGGGTCCTGACGCAACATGGCTTTTAACGCACGGGCAAAAGTCATATCCACTTTGGTATTGACCTGCGTTTGTCCAATGCCTTCCAGTTGATATTCAATCGGATCTTCAGCCGTGAGGATGTTTTTAGAACCGTCATTCAGGTCAGAAAGTGCCGCATATAAGGTGGTGGTTTTACCCGAACCGGTCGGGCCAGTCACCAGAATAATCCCGTGCGGGCGATGCACTAAGGTCTTGAGTCGACCATAGTCATTATTCACCAAGCCCAAATGGGTCATGTTCAAACGGCCGGCCTGCTTGTCCAGCAGACGCATCACCACACGTTCACCATAAGAGGAAGGCAAAGTGGAGACACGCACATCGACTTCACGCCCCGCCAGACGCAAGGAAATACGGCCATCTTGTGGAATACGCTTTTCGGCAATATCCAGTTTAGCCATGACCTTGATACGTGAAACCAGTAGCGGGGCCAGTTCACGACGTGGCTGGACAATTTCACGTAGCTGGCCATCGACCCGTAAACGCACCGACAGTTTTTTCTCAAAAGATTCAATATGAATATCAGAAGCCCCGACACGAATCGCCTCTGAGAGCAATGCATTGATCAGACGTACAATTGGCGCATCATCTTCCTGATCCATCAGATCTTCAGCTTCCGGTACGGAATCGGCCAGACTGAGTAAATCCGGATGATCTTCCAGACCGGCAGCGACCTGCTGGGATTCCCCGCTATCTCCGGCAAAACTGGAACTGAGCAACTGGTTAAATTCCTGTTCGCTACATAGTTGAAAATGCGCCGGATAACCGAGCAGACGGCGCGCTTCCTGCAATGCAAGCATCGAGGTATTGTCACGACGCAAAATAAAGGCCTGATCTCCCTCATAACGCAACAGCACACCATGGCGCTTGGCGAAGCTATATGGGATTTGTAATTGTTTAAGTACTTGCATCGCGGATTATAATAATGATGAAAAAATTTAAATTGAGTGTACTCTAAGCATATGACAGCGTGAAGTATGTTTTCAAAGATTTAGCAAGAAAGGGTGCCAACATTGCCGCAAGATAAAGATGAATCAAGCCCGAATACAGCGAAAATGCGCTGGTGGGGAGAACAGAATTTTGAAATTAATCAGTCCAAAGCCTGGCAGTTTGGCTCTCTGCTGTTTCGTCTGACCCGGGGCATTCAGGAGTGGCGACTGGAATACTATCGTCCTGTGGTGCAATACGATTATGAGCAGCAATGGCATCAGATTGATGATCCGAATTTTGCCTTTCCACCGCCGGTCAAGATTGAACGCTATATGTTTAAATCGACCCAGAACAAATTACAGTTGATGCCACGTTTGGCCAACCGGTCGGTGGTGATCAAGCCAGTCGATCCGATTTATATTCCTGCCGGACAGCGTGGTACGCTTTATATCAGCACGCCCTTATGGATCGCAGGTTTTGTCGAGGGTCAGCGCGAACCGATTTTTGATTTACCCGTGATCTTGCCGAAGGATACCTGGTTTGGACCCAATCACCGCTCGGGGGAAATCTGTTATGCCACCGCAGTCGATGGCAGAACCGAACTGAAACAGTTACATCCGCGAGCCTTTCGTGCAGTCACGCCGATTGAGTTTCACAATACCAGTAACCAGCAATTGCGCTTTGACCGAATGAATGTGCCAGTGCCTGCCCTGCCGCTTTTTTACAGTGAAAGTACCGGCCGCTTATGGACCTCACAAATCCGCGTTTTGCATGAAAGTTCGGATCGTCCACCACGGATTCGGGTCGAAAACCGCACCCCGCCAAATGCTGGTGAAGTGGCCTATCTGCATCCACCGCGCGATCCGGCAGGTGCGTTATTTAATATGTTTGATTCATTTTTCTAAGGGCGTCTGATGCCAAGTTCAAATATTCCGACCGAAGTCACCAACAGCCTGAAGGGAGTATTTACCAATATCAATACCGACCGTTTGACCGAAGTTCTGGTGGCGGTGGTGTTGTGCTTTATTGGTTTCCTGATCGCACGCTTTATTTCCAATACCTTTATTCGCACCATTGGTGTCCGTTTTAATGCCCATCAGAAACTGGTCTGGCGCCGCGGAATTTTCTATTTTATCTTCCTGCTGTTTGTGATGGCTAGTCTGAAAGAAGCCGGTTTTAAACTCAGTGTCTTCCTTGGCGCTGCAGGGATTTTAACGGTCGCACTGGGTTTTGCTTCGCAAACCTCAGCATCCAACCTGATCAGTGGTCTGTTCCTGATTGGTGAAGGTTCTTTTGAAGTCGGTGATACCATCCAGATTACCTTGATTCGTGGGCATACCATTGAAGGTGAAGTGATCTCGATTGATCTGCTCTCGGTTAAACTGTTGACCCAAGATAATATCTATGTGCGTTTGCCAAATGAACAACTGATTCGGGCGCCAGTGCAAAACCTGTCAAAATTTCCGATACGGCGGATTCCGATTACCTTGGCAATCAATTTCCATGAAGATATTATCAAGGTGCGCGAAGTTCTGCTGGATGTTGCCAACAAGTATCCACTGGTTCTGGCCGACCCGAAACCTGCAGTCACCGTTACCGCTTTCCGTGAATCTTCGATTGAACTGCTGTTTGCAGTGTGGTGCCAACAGGAAAACTACCTGAAAGTTCGTGATGAAATGCAGGAACGGATTCGCAACGGCTTTGTCGATAACCAGATTGAAATTCCGGTGCCGAAAATGGGCTTTGTCGATCACCCACTTTCCCGCCCTTTGGAAAATGAAGAAATCGATCAATATGCCAATGACAAGGCATTAAAAAGAGAGCCTGGTCTGAAATAATCCTTAGATTCCCTCTCCTTTTTTAAAGGAGAGGGTTAGGGAGAGGCTTCAATCAATTTTCTCCGGCATCGGCGCAATATAAGCAATCAGCAGCATCACCCCGCCCGCCAGCAAGAAGGAAATCACCCGGGTCAGGGTGCCAATATGTGACAGGTCAAATAGTACGAGCTTCAAGGTCACAATCACCAGAATACTACCGCCTAAAATCCACATCGGTTTCAGTTTTTTGAGTGTTGCTGTCCACATGGTAATCCAGGCCAGCAATACCCAGAGTATGGTCAGACTAAGTTGAACTGTTGCATTGCTCCATAATGCCAGCTCATTAAACGGTGTCTGCAGATACACATGTAAAGCTCTTAAAACAATATAACTGGAAAGCCATAACAGGCTTAGTACCATTAAAACCGCCATCATGCCCTTATCACGGCCAGCCTGGATCTGTTGCAACAGCATCCAGATAAAACTGGCCAACATGGCGATACTGACCAGATCAAAGGGATTAAGCAGTGGCAGCCAGTAATACTGGAATACCTGTTGACTGAACAGTTGTGAACATATCAGCCAGACTCCCATCAGTAACAGACAACTCTTGCTTTGCCAAAGCTGCTGCCAGCCAGATTGTGAATCCTGTCGATAACACCACAGACACAACAATAGAGGTAAAATCGCCATGCTCAGATAAGGCATGCCCGGGATCAGACACAGGCTTGCCAAAGCCAAACTGGAGAAAACACCCAAACTTATCCACTCTTTGGAAAGTTGTAATCCAGCCAGCGGCCTGAGCCACAGCATGGCCAGCAATAGCATCGAAAAAGCAAAAAAACCACGCTCCAGAGTACTATTCCAGACAATCACCGCATTTTGACTACGATCCAAAACCAGAATCACGGCGATGACCATCAAAGGTGAAATGCCGCTCCACTTCGGCAGCAACCACGACCATTGCTGATGTTTGCGCAGAATGATTTCATTCAACAGTACATAGCCCAAGACAATGCTGAATAAGCTCAACACATAGGCATGCTGACTTGAAAATTCATCTTCCAGCAAGGCAAAGAGCATCAAACTGGCCGCAACCGTTAAACTACTGAGAAAGCTGACACTCAGAACATTCAATTGCTCTTGGTATTTTTCTTTAAGCTGACTGATGACCACGACTGCCACATAACACAGACTCAAAATCCAGAAAATCATCCGCGGTGTGGGATTGATTTCGACCAGATAATACAGGCTGCTGAATCCGGCCATCAGCAATAAGCCCATGCTCAGATAGTGTGCTACCCGGACATTTTTTTCCAAGGCCCATAAATAAATCAGCACCCCTTCCACTGCCCAGCCGACCACACTCCATTGCTCTGTCAGTAAGATCGGTGGTACCAGCGCCAGAAAAATCAGCATCAGACTGAGATAACTTTGTGAAATAAGCTGAATCGTTTGTTTTCGGCGCAGCAGAGTCCAACAAGTGGCAAAGACCCCAGCGAACAACAGACTTAAACCGGCTTGCCAGAGTTTTTGATTGGGCTGATTAAAATGAATCAGATACAGAAAAATATAAGCGATAATAGAGGCAGCAAAAATCAGCGCTAAGTCCAATACCGGTTTTAACTGAAACCGTGAGAGATCCTGTCGTGCCAGCAACTGGCTAAAGCGGAAACCTAGCCAGATAAACAGTGCACTATGTGCCAGAATCAGCGCAGTCATGGCATAACGCTCATATGTATAACCATGAATCAGGCTATATATCCCGCCAACGACAGCCGTCACTAAAAAGGCAATTTGATTGAGAATCTTCCATGGCCGGAAACTGCTCAGTACTGCCACCCCGATATTGATCAGCAGATAATAGCTGATCAGCTCAACAGCCGAAGCATCGCGAGTCGGCAAGGTAAACGGCGCCAGATAAGCAATCAGTAAAGCCATCAAGGCCAGTTCGATACTTTCCTGTTTTAGGCTTAAATACAGGGTAATAACCAGAATGATGAGGAATAGCAAAGTCGCCAACGGCAGCGTGGGAATCACCAGATTGTAATAGGCAAAAAATAAGGTCAGGAACAGACTGCCTAAACCCAGTCCTTCCAGTGCCAGAGCAAAACTCCGATTTTTCTGCATCAGGCGATAACCCAGCCCTGCTATACACCCACTCGCCAGTGCAACCAGGCCCAATTTTGCAGCCAGGCTGAGTTGCCAGTGCTCAGTGGCAAAACGCAGCAGTAAAATAATCCCAATCACCAAAATACTGATTGCGACTTTGAGAACAGGATTCCCCTGAAAAAGCCAGCGCTGCAGTTGATCCACCAAATGAGGAGAATTGGTTGCTTCCTGAGCAGGCTCATTTTTCATGAATGGAACAGAATCGGATCGATCCGGTGGTCGCTGTGAGGGATTGGCAGAATGAGAGTGCGATTGCAACTGTATCAAACGCCTTTCCAGACGTTGCAGCCACCTGAGCAAAAAGAATACCCATGCCGTAATTCCGATGCCCATCAGCCAATCCAGTTCAGCCAGTCCACCAACAATGGCAGTAATAGAGGAGATATATAAAGGGACTTTAGAATTGCGTTCTAGGTACATTTGCTGCTGTGTGGCCAATTGATTCAGCGGTGCTTCTACCGCAGTGACATATTGCATCACGCTAAAGATAAAACCCAAACCACACAGATAAGTCACAATCTGATAACCTAGATACCAGGCACTGATCCCGGCAATCAGCAAGGTAATCAGCCAGATCATGCGCAACTCATTCCGTCCTGCAGCCATTCTTATATTTCTCTTTCCTGAATCGTTCCATCATACAACAGCTTGTGCTGCTTATTTCATCTTCGACCGATATTCGCTAAGCTGTAAACTCAGACTCGTCTCAGCGAGCGCGGTAAAAATCACGTACAATAGCGCTGTATTTTGAATAAGGAATTGATTACATGCCACCATTTGTCTTGGTCGAT
>SPVA01000120.1 GCA_013530545.1 Acinetobacter lwoffii | reverse complement strand
AAAGCACGCCGACAGGCTCAACCCGATGCGACTCAACATGTGGTCCGTTTAATTCAAGAATTGTAATCCGAGTAAACTATGTCTCCAACAACCCCAGCTGAACAAGCGAAAAAGTTAATTAAAGTGCCGGAAATGCGCCGTATCAAACACATTCATTTTGTGGGGATCGGTGGTGCAGGCATGTGTGGTATTGCGGAAGTGCTGAAAAACCAAGGCTATAAAGTTTCCGGTTCAGATATCAAGGCATCCAATACCACCGCACAGCTGGAAGCGAATGGCATTAAAGTCTATATCGGACATACTGCAAATAATATTAAGGGCGCCAACGTGATCGTGGTCTCTACCGCGATTGATAAAGAAAATCCGGAAATTAAAACCGCGATTGAAAACCGTATTCCTGTGGTTCGCCGTGCGGAAATGCTGGGTGAGCTGATGCGTTACCGTCATGGTATTGCCGTTGCCGGCACGCATGGCAAGACCACCACCACCAGTCTGATCACCTGTATGCTGGCTGAAGAAAACATGGATCCAACCTATGTGATCGGTGGTTTGCTGAACCGTACCGGTATGAACGCAGCCTTGGGCGCCAGCCGTTATATCGTGGCCGAAGCCGATGAGTCAGATGCTTCTTTCCTGCACCTAGAACCGATGGCTGCCGTGGTGACCAATATTGATGCCGATCATATGGATACCTATGGCGGTAGCTTCGATGTCCTGAAAGATACCTTTATCCAGTTCCTGCAAAAACTGCCATTTTACGGCTTGGCTGTAGTCTGTGGTGATGATGCCAATATCCGTGAAATTATGCCGCGGATTGCACGCCCGTTACTGACTTATGGTTTCAATGAAGACAATGACATCCGTGCAGTAGATGTTGATCAAGATGGCATGCAAACCCACTTTACCGTATTACGTAAAGAGCGTGAGCCATTGCGTGTAACGGTCAATCAACCAGGTTTGCATAATGTGCTGAATGCCTTGGCTGCGATTGGTATAGCAACCGATGAAGGCGTGTCTGACGCTTCAATCTGCCGTGCACTGGAAGGTTTCAGTGGTGTGGGGCGTCGCTTTGAGGTTCAGGGTGAGTTTGCGATTGAGGGCGGTGACGTGAAACTGGTGGATGACTATGGTCATCATCCAAAAGAAGTCGAAGCGACGATTAAAGCTGCGCGTCAGAGTCATCCGGACCGTCGTCTGGTAATGATGTTCCAGCCGCATCGTTTTAGCCGTACCCGTGACTGTTTTGATGATTTTGTGGAAGTACTTTCTACTGTAGACCAGTTATTGTTGCTGGATGTTTATCCTGCCGGTGAAAAACCGATTGTCGGAGCGGACAGCCGTACTTTGGCCCGCAGCATTCGTCTACGTGGTGAAGTCGAGCCTATTCTGGTCGATGCGGCGGACGGCAACCTGAATCAGATCATGAGAAAAGTATTGCAAGCAAATGACTTGTTATTAACCCAGGGCGCAGGTAATGTTGGAACAATCTCAGTCGAACTTGCACAAAATCACTTATATATAAAATAGTCATCTTGTGTGACTGAATTGAATTGACCAGATTGAAAAAAGTTTAAGGATATAAACGTGTCAAATGCTTCAAAATTCGGAAAAGTTGCCGTGTTGCTTGGTGGTAAATCTGCAGAGCGTGAGGTTTCTCTAGACAGTGGTACGGCGGTACTTGAGGCATTAGTGCGTTCAGGGGTCAATGCGGAAGCGTTTGACCCGCAGGAGCGTAGTGTCACAGAATTGGTGAATTATGATCGTGCGTTCATTGTATTGCATGGACGTGGCGGGGAAGATGGCCAGATCCAGGGTGTAATGGAATGGTTAAATGTACCGTATACCGGTACGGGCGTACAAGGTTCTGCCATCGGCATGGACAAGGTCAAGACCAAACAGGTCTGGCAGGGCTCGGAATTGCCGACAGCACCGTATCGCATTGTCACCAAAGACTCTGATGCGACAGACATTGTTAATGCTTTAGGCTTGCCTTTGATCATTAAGCCGGTGCATGAAGGTTCCAGTATCGGCATGAGCAAGGTCGAAAAAATTGAAGACTTTGCCGAAGCAATTGCCAAGGCAACTGAACATGATGCCGTGGTGATGGCAGAAAAATGGATTACTGGCCGTGAATACACCATTGTGGTTTTAAATGGTCAGGCGCTGCCGGTGATTCGTCTTGAACCGCCTCAAGATGTTGCTTTCTACGATTATGAAGCGAAATATAACCGTAATGATGTGCAATATGGCATTCCATGTGGTCTGACTGAAGCTGAAGAGCAACAGTTAAAAGCCTTAAGTCTGCGTGCATTCCAGGCAGTCGGTGCCAGCGGTTGGGGCCGGATTGATGCCATGCAGGATGAGCAGGGCAACTTCTGGTTGCTTGAAGTCAATACCGTACCGGGCATGACCAGTCACTCCTTGGTGCCAAAAGCGGCAGCTGCAGTCGGATACAGTTTTGATGAGTTGTGTGTTGCGATTCTGGAACAGACTCTTATCGGTTCGGCACACTAAATATGGCTCAACTTCCTGTTTCCATGCGCCGTAAACGTGCTGCGATTACCTCAATTCACGACAAGCCGCCAACACGCAAAGAAAAGCTGACCAATTTTGGTGGCTGGTTATTGTTGTGTATTGCGGTATTGGTGCTGGCCTTTGGAATATTGGGCTTATATAAAGTCATGACCAATAGTGACGTGGCAGAGCTGGGCGTGATAGGTACGCGCTCGGCTGCTGAACAGCGTCAGGTCATGCAATATGTGTCACCGATTGTGACCGAAAACTATTTTACTTCAGATCTGGAAGCGATCCGCGATCGTACTCTGGAATTATCCTGGGTGGATCGGGTCGTGGTGTCCCGAGCCTGGCCAAATGGCATTCGGGTGCGAGTGATGCCGCATCATGCGATTGCGCGTTGGGGAACAGGACGTTTATTGAGTGACAGTGGTGTGATTTTCACGGAAGTCACACCCAAAAATTATCAGGCATTACCGTTACTACATGGGCCAGCGAGCCATGCAGAAACCATGATGCGTCGTTATAATGAAATTAATCAGTTATTTTTACCACAAGGCATTCGTCTAAAAGAATTATATCTCACCGAGCGAATGACCTGGTTTATGCAGTTTGATTCGGGTTTAAGAATAATTGTGGATAAAGATCAGACCATGAGCAAATTACAGCGCCTGAGCCATCTGTCTCAGAGTGATTTAAAGCCGGTCTGGTCTAAAATTTCGGCCATCGACTTGCGTTATCGCAATGGATTGTCGATACAGTGGAAAAATTCAATTCCGCCTAAAATTGTAAATGGGCATTTTATTGTAACCATTGATGACACGGGCGTTGAGAATAAGGTAACAGTAAAGCCATAATGACCGGCTATTAAAAAATAGAGGCATTTAAAGCCATAAATCTAACAAACACGTAATGGTAGTAGTGAATAATGAGTGAAGCTGTTCCCTCGGTTGTGGCGATTGACATTGGGACACACAAAGTTTCAGTTTTGATTGGCAAGGTACACGCGCCAGACAATATCCAAGTGATTGGTATGGCCACCGCTCGTAACCGAGGCATGAGTAAAGGGAAAATTGTCAGTCTCGATAAAGTTATTACTGCAATTAAAAATGCCGTTCAAGAAGCAGAAGATATGGCGGAATGTCGTGTACATTCTGCCTGGGTTTCTATTCCAAGTGCCGAATTAAAAAGCTTTTATGCTTCAGGTCGCACCTCGATCGACAATAGCGAACATGCGATTACCACCAGTGAAGTGGTACGTGCACTGGAGTTGGCCAAAGCCAGCCATTTGACTTCAGATCATTATCTGGTCAGTGCTGTGCCTCTGGGTTTTGAGCTGGATGACTCACCGGAATGGGTGTTAAACCCGATTCGGATGTCGGCACATAGCATGACCGGGCATTATCATCTGATGATGCTGCCGATTAGTACCATGCAGAATATTGATCGTGCCCTGAAAGGTGCCAATATTGGCGTGGAAAAAATGGTAGTGTCGAGCCTGGCCACTGCTGAAGCCAGCCTGCTGAAAGATGAAAAAGAATATGGTGTGTGCTTAGTAGATATCGGTGCTGGCACGACCAATGTGGCAGTGTATGTGGATGGCCGTCTGGCCTTAACCCATACCTTCCAGCGTGGCGGTGAACATGTGACCCGCGATATTGCAGCAGTATTGCAAACCACGACCGAAGAAGCTGAACGTCTAAAATTATTGTATGGCTGTGTCGACCTGAAAGTGGTCAAGCCGGACCATATGATTCAGTTCCAGGGGATTGATGGACCACAAACCATCAGCCGGATTGAACTGACTGAAATCATCATGGCGCGTTATGAAGAAATTCTGAGTCTGGTACGTGATGAGCTGGTGAAAAATGGTGCCATCCAGGGCTTGTATCATGGTGTGGTATTGACCGGTGATGCCAGTCATATCGAAGGAATGGTGAGTTTTGTTCGCCGTACCATGGGAGTCTCGGCACATTTAGGTAATCCGCCGACTCAGGTGTATGCAGATGAACAACATCAGGCTGCTTTACGTCGCTCGCAATATAGCACTGTGGCTGGTTTGCTGATGTTTAGTCAGAGTGATACCCAAGACACGATTGTGGAACAGGATGATGTAGAACGGTTGTCATTGGCCAAGCGGGTCAAAAGAGCCTTGTTTGGCTTTAATGACACCTTGAAATCAATCTTTTAAGTCGATTTTTATTGTGAATATTGTTGGGAAGATGTAGTTAATCGGGCTTGTACTTGACAAGTGAACGCATGAGCAGCATTCTTAAAAACAATTTTATTAAGATTAAGGCAGTATACGGGCTTAGTGACTGCCAATTATGAATTAGGAATTTTATAGGTCATGGCCTCATTTGAATTTTTCGAAGACGATCATAGCGATAGCAATGGTCAAGCCCGTTTCACTGTGTTTGGTGTAGGTGGTGCGGGTGGTAATGCTGTACAACATATGTTGCAGTCCGATATCCAGGGCGTAAAGTTTGTTTGTGCCAATACGGACAAGCAGGCATTGGATCGCATGGAAGCCGAATTTAAAATTCAGCTGGGCGAGCAAAGTACCCGTGGTCTGGGTGCAGGTGCAAATCCGCAAGTCGGCCAGACCGCAGCAGAAGAAAGCCGTGAACTGATTCGCCAACAGCTTGAAGGGACCGATATGGTCTTTGTAACTGCGGGTATGGGCGGTGGTACCGGTACCGGTGCAGCGCCAGTGGTTGCTGAAATTGCGAAAGAAATGGGTATTCTGACCGTTGGTGTCGTGACCACGCCATTTAACTTTGAAGGCAAACGCCGTCTACAGTCTGCTGAAAAAGGGATTGAAGCGCTAGAGCAGCATGTAGACTCATTAATCATCATTCCAAACCAGCGTCTATTGAAAGTCTTCCGTGATATTTCAATGAAAGATGCCTATAAAAAAGCGGATGATGTATTGTTGAATGCAGTACGCAGTATTTTTGATTTGGTGGTTCGTCCTGGCCATATCAACCTTGATTTCGCCGATTTGAAAACAGCCATGAGCACTCGTGGTTATGCCATGATGGGTGTCGGTCTGGGTCGTGGTGAGAACCGTGCACGTCAGGCTGCTGAGCAGGCGATCCGTAGTCCATTACTCGATAACGTGACTATCATGAATGCCAAAGGTATTCTGATCAATGTGACCGGTGGTGATGATGTGACTTTCGGTGAAATTGAAGAAATTACCGATGTTGTGAACCAGATTGTTGATTTAGATGAAGGTCAGGTGTTCTACGGTACCGTTTTTGATCCGGATGCGCGTGATGAAATCAGCGTGACTGTGATTGCAACAGGTCTAACCCGTCATGCAGCGGATTCAGTTGAACCGACCAAACGTACCAATGTACAGGCAACTCGTCCAGCAGCAGCTGCGCAGGCGGTGGTGGAAGATGATGATGTACCGGCAATTCAGCGTCAGCAGCATGAAACAGGTGCAACAGCGAATCCAGCGGCAGCTTCAGTTTCTAGCCCGCGCCCGACGCCAATGAGTATTCAGGATTATCTTAAGAATCAACAGCGTAAATAACATGTAACATCATGTGTTTAGCTGGATTAGACAGGAAAGGTGGCTTTTAAGCCACCTTTTTGTTTTTTATCAATGGCCAAATATGCTAACGTATAGCGGTTTTATAGATGAACAGATGATAAAAGCATGTTGAAACAACGTACCCTGAAACGTGTCGTGAAAGCGAGCGGAATCGGTCTTCACAGTGGGCAAAAAGTCATGATTAACTTTGTGCCGCACCATGCCGATGGGGGAATTGTGTTTCGCCGTATTGATCTGAATCCGCCGGTGGATATTCCTGCCGATGCCATGCTGATTCAGGAAGCCTTTATGTGCTCGAACCTGGTTCAGGCAAATGCCAAAGTAGGCACCATTGAACATGTCATGAGTGCGATTGCTGGTCTGGGCATTGATAACCTGATTATTGAAGTGTCGGCTTCTGAAGTGCCGATTATGGACGGTAGCGCAGGTCCGTTTATTTACCTGCTCATGCAGGGTGGTTTGCAAGAGCTGGATGCCGCTAAAAAATTCGTCAAGATTATTAAACCGGTTGAAGCACTCATTGATGACAAGCGTGCCATTTTTAGCCCACATGATGGCTTTCAGCTGAATTTCACCATTGATTTTGATCATCCTGCCTTTAAAAAAGAACATCAGTCCGCCAGCATCGATTTTTCTACTGAAACCTTCGTTTATGAAGTCAGTGAAGCGCGTACCTTTGGGTTTATGAAAGATCTGGATTATCTCAAAGCCAATAATTTGGCACTAGGTGCCAGTCTGGAAAATGCCATTGGTGTAGATGAAACTGGGGTCGTTAATGAAGAAGGTTTGCGTTTCTCAGACGAATTTGTACGTCATAAAATTCTGGATGCTGTGGGTGATTTATACTTGCTCGGACATCAGATTATTGCCAAATTTGATGGTTACAAATCTGGACATGCCTTGAATAATCAACTTTTACGCAATGTGAAAAGTGATCCAAGCTGCTATGAAATTGTAACATTTGATGACGAAGCCAATTGTCCAATCATGTATGTGAATGTGACATAAGTCATTGTGTTTGTGTCTTTATGTTTTTGTTATTGCTTTAATACTGTGATACACATCACATAATGTTTGCTTTTTAATTTATTACATCTGATTGCTATGTTACTTTTTATTGCTTGCCAAACGTAGTAAAGCTTGGCTAAGCTTAGGGTCGCTTATAAAGTCAGCAGCACTACGAAGTAATTCCTGTGTTTCTGCATTTAAGGCTCTTTCAGGTGTTGCTGAAACAGGTGATGTTTGCGAAGGATTCCGCAAGCAAACTTGAAGTTTAGTGAGATCTGTTAATTCATTTATTTGAGAGAGTTGTGAAATGTATTGCTTTTGAAGATAGGCCAATTGACTGATCATGGCCTGGTTTTCACCGGTAATCGTTAACACACCATTTTGATAGCAGACAACTTGCCAGCGTTCCGGTTGGGGCAATAGCGGTTGTACGAGTTTCGTAAGTTTCTGCCAGGCAGCGACTTGTGATGAGAGAAACGAAAAGTTTCCTGTTTTTATCTGTTTTCTTGTTTGTTGAAAAACGTTGACAGGTTCCGACATACATAATTCCTACATATTTATGTCTTAATCTTATGCGCTTCTTTTAGTGGATATCAAGGATAGAGATCTTCAAGGAACTCGATTAAAGCAGTTTAGAGAGGTTTTTTATGCATATGCGACGTATTTTGTTGGCATTTTCTTTATCAGTTTCAGCGGCTTCGGTTGCGTTCGCAGATTTAGTCAATCTAAATCAAGAAAATGGTTCAACAGATCGTATCGAGCAATTGACGCGTACTCTGGCACAGGGTGCATATACTCATCCAGATGATATCGATATTCCAGCACAGACTAAATTGAATGTTCAACTTCGTGAGAAACCAGTTGAACTGAACAATCGAACGCTTGCTCAGAAGTATGCCAATACTTCATCCAATAAAGCGGCAGCAAACAGTGCTTATTCTTGGCTAATTTCTCATCCTTTACCTAATTCTCGCGTAAGTTCAAATTACGGTGGCCGTACCATGAGTGGCCGTGCTGAAAATCATTCAGGCCTTGATCTTGCAGCGCCAAGTGGTACACCAATCTATGCAACAGGTCCAGGGATTGTGACCAAATCAGGTTGGGGCACAGGTTATGGTCAATACGTTGAAATCAATCATGGCAATGGCTATTTAACGCGCTATGCCCATGCTTCACGTCTTATTGCACGTGTGGGAGAGCAGGTGCAAGCAGGTGATCATATTGCCAACGTTGGCTGTACTGGTCGCTGTACCGGTCCACACTTACATTATGAAGTAGTAAAAGACGGTCAACGTAAAAACCCATCTACTTATTTGGCCATGTTACCTTAAGTATAGACCTGAATAACAAGAAGCATCTCTATACATAAAAACCTCCAATAAGCATTTTAAAGCGTTTAAACTGCAGGCTCTTCAAGTCAACTTGAAGGGCTTTTTGTTTTATCACTTTTAAGTCTCATATTATCACCAACTATTATAATGATTGTATAATAAATCGCCTTTATTGACTATTTTTTGTTATGTAGTGTAATTATACGTCACCCATCATTTAGTTCCTAAATAGTACTGCTAAATCGCATTCAGCTAAGGCCATACCTGCTAAGGTCTCAAATATGGTACATATAAAACATTAGATTAGGCTTTTAGGAACTGTAGATTATGGCGTTTTATGGCGATACAGACGCGCAAGAAACCCAAGAATGGCAAGATGCATTTGACTCTGTTTTGCAGCACATGGGCACTGAGCGTGCAGCATTTTTGTTAGAAAAACTTTATCAACGCGCAATTGCAAAGCATGTTCCTATTCAGCGTTTAAATACTCCCTACTTAAATACGATTTCTGTTGAAGAACAACCTGCCATGCCGGGCGACCAGGACATGGAGCGTCGTATTCGCGCGCTGATCCGTTGGAATGCCTTGGCAATGGTCTTACGCGCGAATAAAACCGGTGATGATCTCGGTGGTCACCTGGCGAGTTTTGCTTCTTCCGCAACCCTTTATGATGTGGGCTTTAACCACTTCTTCCGCGCCAATAGCGATAGCTTCGGCGGCGACATGATCTATTACCAGGGTCACTGTGCACCTGGTATTTACGCGCGTTCATTTTTAGAAGGTCGTTTGACAGAAGAGCATTTGAATAATTTCCGTCGTGAAGTGGGCGGTAAAGGTTTGCCATCTTATCCGCACCCTTATTTGATGCCGGACTACTGGCAGTTCCCAACCGTATCGATGGGTCTTGGACCAATCATGTCGATTTATCAGGCACATATTCAAAAGTACCTGATGAACCGTGGCCTGATCAAAGAAGAAGATCGTAAGGTTTGGGCGTATTTGGGCGATGGCGAGATGGACGAGCCGGAAAGCCTGGGTGCAATTTCTCTGGCAGGTCGCGAAAAGCTCGATAACCTGATCTGGGTGGTGAACTGTAACTTGCAACGTCTGGATGGTCCGGTACGTGGTAATGGCAAGATCATTCAGGAACTTGAGTCACTATTCCGCGGCGCAGGCTGGCGTGTGATTAAAGTTGTGTGGGGCCGTCATTGGGATCCACTACTGGATAAAGATAAATCCGGTGCACTGAAAGCAGTGATGGAAGAAGCAGTCGATGGCGATTTCCAGCGTTACCAGGTAAAAGGTGGTGCTTACGCGCGTGAAAAGTTCTTCGGTAAATATCCAGAAGCCAAAGAGCTGGTGAAAGATTTAAGCGATGAAGATATTGATAATCTGAACCGCGGTGGTCATGACCCGTACAAAGTTTTTGCTGCTTATGCCGAAGCATGTACGGCCAAAGGTCAGCCGACCGTGATTCTGGCGAAAACCGTGAAAGGTTATGGTTTGTCCGAGGAAATCGAAGCAGTCAACAAAACTCACCAAATCAAGAAGATGCAAATCAATTCTTTGAAATATGTGCGTGACCGATTCAATCTTCCTTTCACCGATGAACAGCTGGAAGAAGTACCATTCTACCGTCCAAGCGAAAATTCACCTGAATTGAAATATATGAAGGCACGTCGTGAAGCGCTAGGTGGCTACCTGCCTGCACGTCGTAAAGAAAGCGAACAGCTGGCGATTCCTGGACTTTCAGTATTTGATTCGGTCTTGGCTGGTTCAAATGGTAAAGAACAATCCACCACAATGGTGATGGTACGTTTAATCTCTGCACTTCTTAAAGAGAAAGCGATTAAAGACCGCGTTGTTCCAATCGTGCCTGATGAAGCACGTACTTTCGGTTTGGAAGGGATGTTCCGTCAGCTCGGTATTTATGCCGCGCATGGCCAGAAATATACCCCGGAAGACCAAGAACAGCTGATGCATTACCGTGAAGCCAAAGACGGTCACATGTTGCAGGAAGGGATTAACGAAGCCGGTGCGATGAGTGCATGGGCGGCATTGGCGACCAGTTATTCAACCAATAACCTGCCAATGATTCCGATGTATATGTACTACTCGATGTTTGGTTTCCAGCGTATTGGTGATATCGCATGGGCAGCAGGCGATGCACAGGCACAAGGCTTCTTGCTGGGTGCAACTGCGGGTCGTACTACACTGAATGGTGAAGGATTGCAGCATCAGGATGGTCATTCACACATCTTGGCCAATACCATTCCAAACTGTGTCTCTTATGACCCATGTTTCGGTTATGAATTGGCGGTGATCGTGCATGATGGTTTACAACGTATGTATGTGAACCAGGAACGTGTGTTCTACTACCTGACTGTGATGAACGAAAACTACGAGCATCCGGAAATGCCAAAAGGTGTTGAAGAAGGTATCAAGCGCGGTATGTACTTGCTTGAAGAAGACGAGAAAGCCACCGTTCAGTTACTGGGTTCAGGTGTGATCCTGCGTGAAGTGATCAAGGCGGCGAAGATTCTTCGTGAGGAATATCAAATTCATTCAAATGTCTACAGCGTAACCAGCTTCAATGAACTGGCACGTGACGGCATGGCATGTGAAGAATACAACCGCTTGCATCCGCTGGCTGAAGACGTGAAAGAAGCATGGGTATCGAAACAGCTCCGCGGTACTGAAGGTATTGTGGTGTCTGCAACCGATCATATGCGTGCTTATAGCGAACAGATCCGTGCTTATCTTCCAGATGGTCGTCCATTCGTAGCGCTGGGTACTGACGGTTATGGTCGTTCAGATACACGTGCCAACTTGCGTAGTTACTTTGGTGTTGATGCTGCCCATATTGTGGTGGCAACTTTGAAAAAACTGGCAGATGAAGGTGAAGTTGATGCGCGCCTGGTAAAAGATGCGATTTCGACTTTCGAGCTTGATACAGATCGATCTGTACATGCTGTTGCTGACTACAAAGAGGAGAACTAAGCATGCAAATTACGACTCCTGATATTGGTGTAGATAAGGCAACAGTGGCCGAAATTCTGGTCAAAGTCGGTGATACGATTGCGATTGATGACAGCATTGTGTTACTTGAATCTGATAAAGCCTCTGTTGAAGTGCCTAGCACTTCAGCAGGCGTGGTAAAAAGCATTCTGGTCAGCCAGGGTGATGAAGTCACTGAAGGCGCGGTACTGATTGAGCTACAGGCTGAAGACGGCAGCACGGATGTAGTAGAGTCACAGCGAGCAGATGCATCTGAAAAAACTTCAGAAAATACCCCGACCTCATTTCCGGATCAGGAAATCATGCAGGAAATCGCTTCACATCAGCCTAAAGCTTCTGCTGCTCCTGAGGCTCAAGCAAGCTCACAAGTGGTTGATGTTCAAATCCCTGATATTGGTGTAGAAAAAGCCACTGTCGGTGAAATTCTGGTTTCTGTTGGTGATGAAATCGAGGTAGATCAAAGTATCGTAGTGGTGGAATCAGATAAGGCAACTGTTGAAGTGCCAAGTACGGTTTCAGGCACGGTAGAGTCCATCGAGATTAAAGAAGGCGACACGATCAAAGAAGGTGTGGTCATTCTGAAAGTGAAAACGGCTGTTTCGGCAGCACAAGTACAGACAGAAGCACCTCAAGTACCAGTTGCTCAAGCGGTAACCCAAGAGAAAGCAGTTGAAGCGCCACAAACGCCAGCAGCACCTGCAGGTGATGTTGAAGTGAAGGTGCCTGATCTAGGTGTAGACAAGGCGGCTGTGGCTGAAATTCTGGTTCAGGTCGGTGATACGGTTGAAAAAGACCAGAGCATCATCGTGGTGGAATCAGATAAAGCGACTGTTGAAGTGCCAAGCACTACAGCCGGCGTGATTAAAGCCATTCATGTGGAACTGGGTCAAAATGTCTCTCAAGGCATTGCACTGGTGACAATCGAAGCTGAAGCGCAAGCAGCTGCTGCACCTGTTGCAGCCAAAGCAGAAGAACCTAAAGCGCCTGCTGCAAAAGCAGCATCGGCACCTGCTGAATCTTCTACTCAAACAGTCGCGACGTCGGATAATGCCGACAAGCTGACCAAAGAGCAGAATGTCGCTAACTCGAAAGTTTATGCCGGTCCTGCTGTGCGTAAACTAGCACGTGAACTGGGCGTCGTGTTGGCAGATGTCAAAGCATCTGGCCCACATGCGCGCGTTATGAAAGAAGATCTGAAAGCGTATGTCAAAACGCGTCTTACTACGCCGCAGGTGGCTCCTGTCACCGCTGCTGCTCAAGTCGCAGGTCTGCCAAAACTACCAGACTTTAGCGCTTTTGGTGGTGTGGAAGAGAAAGCCTTGACGCGTTTGCAACAAGTGTCTATTCCACAGTTGTCGCTGAATAATTTCATTCCGCAAGTGACCCAGTTTGATGCAGCAGATATTACTGAACTGGAAGCATGGCGTAATGAACTGAAAGGCAACTTCAAGAAAGAAGGTCTTAGCCTGACCATTATGGCGTTCATCATCAAAGCAGTTGCGCACTTGTTAAAAGAAGAGCGTGAATTTGCTGGTCACTTGGCCGATGAGGGTAAGTCAGTATTGCTACGTAATGAGATCCATATGGGTATCGCGGTCGCAACGCCAGATGGTTTGACCGTGCCTGTGCTACGTCATCCAGATCAGAAGTCAATTAAACAGATTGCCACTGAGCTAGGCGCCTTGGGTCAAAAAGCGCGTGACAAGAAATTGTCGCCGAAAGATCTGCAAGGTGCGAACTTCACTATCACTAGCCTGGGTTCAATTGGTGGTACAGCATTTACGCCATTAGTGAACTGGCCGCAAGTGGCAATTCTGGGTATTTCACCTGCAACCATGCAGCCGGTTTGGAATGGTGAAGGCTTTGATCCACGTTTGATGCTGCCGCTTTCATTGTCCTACGATCATCGTGTGATCAATGGTGCAGATGCAGCACGCTTTACCAATAAGTTAACCAAGCTGCTTAAAGATATTCGTACGCTGTTAATCTAAATTAAATTCGATTCACTTTCTTTTCTCTTGCGCTTCATTGAAAAATATTTCAATTGAAGCTCAGGAAGAAATATAAAGAGGGTGTAAAGAGAAAACCCTGCTTCGGCAGGGTTTTTTGCTGCTGCATTGAAAAATAATCTATTTGATTCTATACTTGGCGCACTTCATTGGGGAGTAGCCGCTTTTTGCGCAAAGCAGAAGGGTGATGGTCAACATATTTGCTCAACCGAGCATGGTCATCATAGCAAAGAACCAAGTCAGCTTTTCCAAGGTTTCTTTTGTTGGCAAGACCTTTGATTTACCACTCTGCAGATTTTGGCTAGCAGGAGCGGTGAGTCATTGGTATTGGATGCTAGCCAGAGAAAAACCTCATGTATGAATTCCTACTGTCGACTGCAATCGTAGCGCTGGCTGAAATGGGTGATAAAACCCAACTGCTGGCTTTGCTGCTTGCTGCACGTTTTCGCAAACCTGTTCCTATTTTAGTTGCCATTTTATTGGCGACGCTGATTAACCACGGCCTTTCTGCGGTATTAGGGCAATGGGTGACCACGGTGATTGGGCCGGAGGTGCTGCTGTGGATCGTCTCGATTGGCTTTATCGCAATGGCTGTCTGGATGCTGATTCCGGATGAACTCGGGGATGAAAATGCCAGTATCAATAAATGGCAAAAATTCGGGGTATTTGGTGCGACCTTTATTCTGTTCTTTCTGGCAGAAATTGGTGACAAAACTCAGATTGCTACGGTCGCATTAGCAGCACGTTTCGATAGCGTATTCTGGGTGATGCTTGGGACCACTTTGGGCATGATGCTGGCCAATGCACCTGCAGTATTTTTGGGAGATAAGCTGGCGAATAGACTCCCGATCAGCCTGATTCATAAAATTGGGGCGGCGATTTTCCTGGTGATTGGTGTCGCAACACTGGCTCAACATTATTTCTTTTAAATCATAAAATAATAAATTACATGAATCCTGAGCTAAAAACTCAGGATTTTTTATGGTTAAAATTCTCTCAAAACCTTGGTAAATAGTGTGATATGGCTAGTTTTATTGATTGTAAGTTTGATTAATTCCTTATATTTTATACGGGTATAAAAACGTTATTTTTATTATAAATTGGGGAATTTACATGGCTTTTGAACGCACCACATCGCAGGTCCTGTTTGATAACGGGACACATAAGTGCATCAGTTTTACCAGTCTGGTTAAAGGTGAAGGCGTTCAGGCAAACCAGTTTCTGATCATTGATCATGAGCGCGCAGCGGTACTTGATCCGGGTGGTGATTTAACCTATGTGCCGCTGACTATGGAGCTGAATAAATATACCCGTTTGACCAATCTGGATTATGTCATGGCCTCGCACCAGGACCCGGATATCATCACCTCGATGCCGCGCTGGCTGGTCTATACGGACGCCAAAGTGGTGGCATCCAAACTGTGGGCGCGCTTCTTGCCGCACTTAAACTCAGCCTTTATGAGTGACCGGATGAAAGGTAACTGGTTAGACCGCTTGGTGGAGCTTCCGGATCATGGTCAAATCATTCCGCTGGGCCAATCAAATATTGTGGCGGTGCCGGCGCATTTTCTGCATTCGGTGGGGAATTTCCAGTTTTATGATCCGATTGCCAAGATTTTATTTTCAGGTGATATGGGCGCGTCTATGGTCGAAGATGCCGCCAAGCCACTAGAAAATTTTGCCGCGCATATTCCGAAAATGAAAAGCTTCCATCAACGCTATATGTGCAATAACAAGGTCATTCGTCTTTGGGTGCAAATGGTACGCAGCATGGAGATCGAGATGATTGTGCCGCAACATGGTACACCATTTATCGGTAAAGAGCAGATTAATCAGTTTCTGGACTGGATTGAAACGCTGCAATGCGGAACTGACCTGATGGATGAAACGGTTTTTACTTGTCCTGAATAGTTCACACAAAAAATAATTTTTTTCTTGTGTGGAAAAACAACATTTTTTATATTTCTTCTCCAAAAAACTTTTTTTTGATAATGAGAACTTATAAGAAATGTTGTCTCAAGTTCCAAAACCGGATGCGTGTTTAAGCTGCGGGGCGTGCTGCGCCTATTTCAGGGTTTCGTTTTATTGGGCTGAAGGAATTCATATGCCTGAGCACTATACCGAACCTGTGACAGCAGTCTATTCATGTATGGCTGGAACCAATCAAAAAAATCCACGCTGTATTGCACTTGATGGCACCATCGGCCAGCAGGTCAGCTGTGGTATGTATGAGCAGCGCAGTTCATCCTGCAAAGAAGTGCAGATTGCCGATGAGCAATGCAATAAGGCACGTATTGCACACAATATGTTGCCCTTTGTCCAGATTGAAACTGATGAAGCCGACAATGATGACAGTTTTGAATTCGTCAGCTAAATCCACCCAAAGCAGAGCTTAGGCTCTGCTTTTCACTCCATTAAAATGATCGGGGTATATTTTAAAATAGGGAACTTCATGATCGGACGTATTATTGATACTGTTTTAGCACCCACATAGATCTGCGTGTATAAAGCTTGAATAAAAAAATAATTTTGCAATTGCAATGAAATTTAAGCCGATATTTGTTTATAATAGTGCACGGAAATTACCAGTGAGACTGTTATGTTGACCATCGTTCAAGACGCGTTAACCTTCGATGATGTCCTATTACTCCCTGCCTATTCTACTGTTCTTCCAAAAGATGTCTCCCTAAAGACACGTTTAACTCGTGGCATTAACCTGAATATTCCTCTTGTGTCCGCAGCAATGGATACGGTGACTGAGTCCCGTATGGCGATTGCAATGGCGCAAAATGGCGGTATCGGTATTTTGCACAAGAACATGGATATCGCGGTTCAGGCTGCAGAAGTGCGCCGTGTGAAAAAATTCGAAGCGGGTATGGTCAAAGACCCGATTACAGTGACTCCTGAAACCACAGTACGTGAACTGATTGCGCTGACTCAAGCCAACAATATCAGTGGTGTGCCCGTTGTGAAAGACGGCAAAGTGGTGGGTATCGTGACCGGTCGTGATACACGCTTTGAAACCAATCTTGAGCAGCCAGTCAGCAATATCATGACTGGTCAGGATCGTCTGGTGACTGTTCGTGAAGGCGAATCGAAAGAAAATATCCAAGCCTTATTGCAACAGCATCGTATTGAAAAAGTATTGGTGGTCAACGATCAGCAAGAGCTGAAAGGCTTAATTACGGTAACCGATTTCCGTAAAGCTGAATTGTATCCAAACAGCTGTAAAGATGACCTGGGTCGTCTGCGTGTTGGTGCTGCTGTCGGTACCGGTGCAGAAACGCCAAGCCGTGTAGAAGCCTTGGTGGACGCAGGTGTGGACGTGATTGTAGTCGATACTGCACACGGTCATTCTGCAGGTGTGATCGAGCGTGTACGTTGGGTGAAAGCCAACTATCCACAAGTTCAGGTGATTGGCGGTAACATCGCGACAGGTGATGCTGCGCTGGCGTTGCTTGATGCGGGTGCGGATGCCGTTAAAGTTGGTATTGGTCCTGGTTCAATCTGTACCACACGTATTGTGGCGGGTATTGGTATGCCACAGATCTCTGCGATTGATTCTGTTGCCAATGCGCTGAAAGATCAGATTCCTTTGATCGCGGATGGTGGTATCCGTTTCTCTGGCGATATGGCCAAAGCGATTGGCGCGGGCGCAAGCACGATTATGGTCGGTTCATTGATGGCCGGTACTGAAGAAGCACCGGGCGAAGTTGAATTCTTCCAGGGTCGTTACTACAAAGCCTATCGTGGTATGGGTTCATTGGGCGCGATGGCAGGTGCAACAGGTTCTGCTGACCGTTACTTCCAGGACTCCAAGGCTGGTGCCGAGAAACTGGTTCCAGAAGGTATTGAAGGTCGCGTACCGTACAAAGGCCCAATGGGTAATATCGTACATCAGATGATGGGCGGCCTACGTTCTTCGATGGGTTATACCGGTTCTGCGACGATTGAAGACCTGCGTCAGAATGCCAAGTTTGTGAAAATCACTTCTGCTGGTATGTCTGAGTCGCATGTACATGATGTGACCATTACCAAAGAAGCACCAAACTATCGCGTAGGTTAATTTCCTGTGATTTAAAATTTTAAAAAGCCGTCATGCAAATGACGGCTTTTTTATTTTGGTGTAAAGTGTGACTCAAGGAAAAAAATGGGTGATATCAATCATCCGCTAAGAAGTGAGATAAAGATGAGTTATTTTGGTACGGATGGTATTCGTGGAAAGTTTGG
The DNA here is from genome assembly GCA_013530545.1 of Acinetobacter lwoffii. Taxonomy (GTDB): domain Bacteria; phylum Pseudomonadota; class Gammaproteobacteria; order Pseudomonadales; family Moraxellaceae; genus Acinetobacter; species Acinetobacter lwoffii_G. Next base: position 4,581 of record SPVA01000120.1, on the reverse strand, counting down.
CGAATTGCCGATTACCCCTGAGTTTGCCCTGAAACTGGGATTTGCAGCCGGAAAAGTTTTAAAACGCCATAGTAAAAAATCCAAACCATTGGTGGTTCTGGGTAAAGATACCCGTTTGTCTGGTTATATCCTGGAAGCAGCCTTGCAAGCAGGTTTAAATGCCGCTGGCGTTTATGTTCATCTTTTAGGTCCACTACCGACACCGGCGATTGCTCACTTGACCCGTGCCTTACATGCCAGCTTGGGTATTGTCATTTCCGCTTCGCATAACCCGTATTTTGATAATGGCATTAAGTTCTTCTCTGCAGAAGGTAAAAAACTGCCAGATGCTTTACAAGACGAAATTAATCAGGAACTTGAAAAAGATTTTTTGATTGAAGATACGGCGAATCTGGGTAAAAGTATCCGGGTTAAAGATGCTAATGGTCGCTATATTGAATTCTGTAAATCGACGTTCCCGTATCATCTGGATCTGAATGAACTTACCATTGTAGTGGATTGTGCCAATGGCGCAGCCTATAACGTGGGGCCTGCAGTGTTCCGTGAACTGGGTGCACGTGTGATTGCGATTCACAATGAGCCGAGCGGTTTAAATATTAATGAGGGCTGTGGTTCAACCCATCCGGAAAGCTTGCAACAAGCTGTGGTTCAACATCAAGCGGATTTGGGTATTGCCTTTGATGGAGATGCCGACCGTGTGGTTCTCGTAGATAAAGCCGGTAATCTGATTGATGGCGACCATATTCTTTATATTCTTGCGACTCAAAGCTCGAAAAAACCTGCAGGTATTGTGGGTACCTTAATGAGCAATATGGCATTGGAACTGGCGCTGGAAAAAGCACAAGTGCCGTTATTACGTGCCAAAGTCGGCGACCGTTATGTATTGCAGGGCCTGGAAGAAAATGGTTGGACCATTGGTGGTGAGCCTTCAGGTCATATTCTGACTTTGGACAAGAGCACCACAGGCGATGCGATTATTGCCGCCTTGCAGGTATTAACGGTGATGGTTGAACAGAAAAAAGCCCTGCATGAACTTGTGGCTGACTTTAAACTGTTGCCAAATGTCCTGGTCAATGTACGTTTAAATGCCATGTTTGATCCTTATTCAGTGCCTGCACTGGCAGCTGAATTTGAAAAAGCCGAACAGCAGCTTAAAGGCCGTGGCCGTTTATTGATTCGTAAATCCGGCACAGAACCTGTCATTCGTGTGATGGTCGAAGGCGATGATCTGGCTGAAGTCACCACACTTGCAAACAGCCTGGCAGATGCTGTGCGTGCCAATGCAGCTTAACGGGAACATAGATAATGAGTGATCTGATCAAGGATCTAAGTGAACTACGCCTGAATTATGAAAAAGGCGAGTTACAGGAACAGCAAGTCAATCCGAATCCGCATATGCAGTTCTTGCAATGGTTTAACCATGCAATGGAAGCAAAATTGCACGAGCCCTATGCCATGTCGTTGGCAACAGCCAATGCACAAGGCCGTCCGCATGTGCGTACGGTATTGCTGCGTGGAGCGACTGACGCAGGGTATGATTTTTATACCAACTATGATAGTCAAAAAGGTTTAGATCTGGCTAAAAATCCTTATGCCGAACTGTTGTTCTACTGGCAGGATCAGGAACGTCAGATTCGTATTTCGGGTCGTGTAAAGAAAATATCGGAAGAAGAATCGACCGATTATTATCATAAACGTCCACGAGAAAGCCAGATTGCCGCGCATATCAGTACCCCGCAAAGTGGCGTCGTGGCCAGTCGTGAGGAATTGCAGCAACGTTTTTGGGATTTGCATACCCAGGTTGCCAATCAGCAAGAGTTGGATAAGCCGGTATTCTGGGGCGGTTATCGTCTAGAACCCGATTATTATGAATTCTGGCAAGGTCGTCCGAACCGTTTGCATGACCGTTTAAGTTATCGCAAAACCGATGCCGGTTGGACTTTAGAGCGCTTAATGCCATAACCATGCAAAAACTGGAAATCAAACAACGTCCATTGCTGACACGTCCTGAAAAATTGCCGGGCGTTCCTGCATTTGTAGCCGAGATTCTGGCCCGGCGTGGGGTGGAATCCGAACAGGAGCTTGAGCTCAAGCTGAAGCATTTGCTGGCACCGACCATGAAAGGATTGCCCGAAGCGATTCAATTGATGGATCAGGCGATTGATCGTGGCCAGAAAATCGTGATTGTCGGTGATTATGATGCCGATGGCGCGACTAGTACCGCACTCATGGTGCTGGCACTACGTGATATGGGTGCCAATGTTGAATATCTGGTACCAGACCGTTTTAAGTATGGTTATGGACTGACACCCGCAATTGCAGATCTGGCTTTTGTCAGTTTCACACCTGATTTACTGATTACCGTGGACAATGGCATTTCCAGCCATGACGGAGTCAAACAGGCGCAGGATCATGGCATGCAGGTGATCATTACCGATCACCATCTGACGACCAAGCCGACACCAAAAGCCGAAGCCGTGGTCAATCCCAATCAGTTGGGTTGCGACTTTCCAAGCAAGGCACTGGCCGGGGTCGGGGTGGCTTTTTATGTACTGGCCAATCTGTCTACCCATCGCAAGAAACTTGGAAAATCCTCTACGGTAATTACCAATTATCTTGATCTGGTAGCGCTCGGTACCTATGCCGATGTCGCGAGTCTGGACTATAACAACCGAATTCTGGTCGATGCAGGGCTGAAACGGATCCAGCAAGGGCAGTGCCGAGCAGGGATTAGTGCGCTACTTGATATTGCCAAACGTGATCCGGCTGGTCTGAAAGCTCAAGATTTAGGCTTTGTTCTGGGCCCACGGATTAATGCAGCTGGACGCATGGAAACCATGGATATCGGCATCGAATGTTTGCTGGCTCCTGATCTGACAACTGCTTATCCGCTGGCTGAACAACTGAATCAGCTCAATGTCGAACGCCGTCAGGTGGAAGGAAAAATCAAGCAGGAAGCTTTGCTTGAGCTGGATAAAATTCAGTGGGATGCAACTGAACTACCTGCTGCACTGATCATGTTTGAACAGCATTGGCATCAGGGGGTGATTGGGATTGTGGCAGGGCGTTTGAAAGAGCAATTTCATCGTCCGAGTATTGTTTTTGCCGCGGATCAGGATGGGATTCATATCAAAGGCTCGGCGCGTTCGATTGAAGGTATTCATATTCGTGATGCGATTGAACAGGTGGCGGAGCAATATCCCCATTTAGTCAGTCATTTTGGCGGACATGCAGCAGCAGCCGGTTTAACCCTGAAAAAAGAAAATTTCGCTGAGTTTAAGCAGGTTTTTGAAGCACTTGTTGGTGCGATGGACGAGGATTTATTCACTGCGACTTTATGGACGGATGGAGAGCTGCCAGCTTCTGCTTTTCACATTGAAACAGTCGATTTATTACAGAATTTAAGTCCATGGGGGCAAAAATTCCCCCAACCGATTTTTGATGGTGTGTTCAAAATCATGGACTATCGCTGGCTTAAAGATGTGCATCTTAAGTTACGTGTGGCGTTGGAGAATGGGCAGGTCGTGGATGCGATCGCTTTCAATGCAGCGGATAAATATGACTTTGACCCGATGAAAGATACACGATTGGTCTATGAGCTGGATAAAAATGTATTTAATGGCAATATCAGCTTGCAAATGCGGATTATCCATTTAGAACAATAGGCCATAAAAAACCGCTCGAGTGAGCGGTTTTTTATGCTTTTAATCGGAGAGATTAGAAGCGGAAAGTACCGTTAATACCGAAAGAGTCAGCACCGTCAGTAGTTGTATAGTTCACGCCAGCTGCAATTGCAGGTGTAAAGAATTTTTGTGCGCGTAAACCAAATACTGTATCTGAATCATCTTCTGTAGAATCCGCGATTGATACACCCACACTTAAAGTTGGATCGATATAAAGATCAGCGCCTAAACGATAAGTTGTTTCATCACCGAAATAAGTTAAACCTTCAAAATTGGCAAAATGATTACCAATCTGAGTCACATATTTTGCACGTAAAGATAGTGCAGTATCATCACCTACAGTAACAGCATTTAGGAGGTTAGGGACAAAACCATAATTTGCTACCTGAACTGGATCAACGCTTTCATTAGCTGCACCAGCTGCTAATAGTAGGCCATTAACTGGTAAGTAACCAACTTCAAAAGCATAGCCAGTATTGTCTTCACCAGCAAAGTCAACCTGGTTAATAGTGCCGCTTACATAAAATTGAGTATTTGGAATATAAAACTCGCCACTTACACCAAATACATCAATATCCTCATCGCCATCACCGCTTGCATTTGCATAACCTAAGCCAATATTGCTTGCTTTATTTAGGAAAGCCGCTTCTGCAAGTGGAGAGTTCTTAACTTGAACAGTGTTTAAGTAATATTTTCCATTGATGAAAAATGTATCTAGATCCCCAACATTATCAATATCTGTATTTTCATACCCGACATTAAGTTCAGCTTGGTAAGCATGTGCAGTTCCCAGGCCAGCAAGAAGCGCTGTAGCAAGAGCAAGTTTCTTAAGCATTTAGATTTCTCTCTTTGTTATAAAAATATGACTGTTTGATGAACAGTTGTAACAAATTGTACA
>SPVA01000116.1 GCA_013530545.1 Acinetobacter lwoffii | reverse complement strand
AAAAAATGCGCCCAAAGGCGCATTTTTTCACTCGTATAAAACTTAAAATTAAGCTTTAGTTTTACGAGCTGGTAATTTTTCACGAATACGTGCAGCTTTACCAGACAATTCACGTAGGTAGTAAAGTTTAGCACGACGAACGTCACCACGACGTTTCACTTCGATACCAGCAACGATTGGAGAGTGAGTTTGGAATACACGCTCAACGCCAACACCGCTAGAAATTTTACGTACTGTGAACGCAGAGTTCAAACCACGGTTTTTCTTAGCAATTACAACGCCTTCAAACGCCTGTAAACGCTCACGGTCGCCTTCTTTTACTTTAACTTGAACAATAACTGTATCACCTGGTGCAAAAGCAGGGATGTTTTGTTTCAATTGTGCGTTTTCAATTACTTGAACTAAAGGATGCTTACCGCTCATGGGGTATCTCCAATATATGCGAGTCAGAAGAGGTCTGATCATCGCTGGGTATAGAGGCTAAAGCGCATACACCCGATTATCTTTCCCTTTATGGTTGACCATCTCAACCATAAAGAGCCTATTAAAGAATACTTAAATGATTTTAAGTACTTGCTTGAAGATAGAAATGATTACTCATTAATATCTTACAAATCTTTTAGCCATTTTTTCTGCTGCTTGGTCAGTTCGACTTTTTCCACCAACTCTGGGCGGCGTTCAAGTGTACGCTGATATCGCTGCAAAAACCGCCATTTTTCAATATTGGCATGATGCCCGGACTTTAACACCTCAGGCACATCCAAACCTTCAAAATGATCTGGCTTGGTATATTGTGGGCAATCTAGAAGACCATCCACAAATGAGTCTTGCACGTGTGACTGTTCATCAGACATGGCACCTGGAAGTCTCCGGATAATACTGTCCAATAAAACCATCGCAGGAAGCTCACCACCCGATAAGACATAATCTCCAATTGACCATTCCTGATCAACATATTGCTGGATCAAACGTTCATCGACGCCTTCATAACGTCCGCACAGTACGATGATTCCGTCATATTTGACAAAATCCTGTACCGCAGTTTCGTTTAAGGTCTTTCCTTGCGGTGACATATACACCACAGGAACCTGAACTGCACCTGCTTGCGTTGCAAGCTCTTTGGCATGCTGGATTGCTTTTGCCAAAGGCTCAGCCATCATCACCATACCCGGACCACCGCCGAATGGACGTTCATCCACCCGTTTATAGTTGCCCGTCGCATAATCGCGAGGATTGATGCAATGAATTTGCATCAACTCACGTTTTGCTGCGCGCCCGCTAATACCATAGGCTGTAATCGCTTCAAACATTTCAGGAAAAAGCGTAATGACTGCAAAAAACATCGCAGACTCCCGTATTTCCGAAAAATTCTTAGTAGTCTACGCCCCAATTGACGTAGATACGACCAGCTTCAAGATCAACGCGTTGCACCACATCTTTATGCCATGGGATCATTCGCTCTTCGCCATCAATGCTGTCGGCAGTTGCGCGAACCACCATCACATCGTTAGCACCTGTTTCAAACAGCTCAAAAATTTGACCGAGATTGACTTCTTGTTCTTCATCATCCAGACCTAACACAGTTAGACCTTTTAAATCAGACCAATAGTACTCATCTACGCCTGCTTGAGGCAGTTGCGATTTAGAGATCCAGACATTGGAGCCAACCAGTTCGTCTGCACCAGTGCGATCACTCACACCTTTAAGCGAAACTACCAGGCCTTTACCATGTGGTTTCCAACGTTTTACATCGACAATTTGCCAACCTGCTTTGGTCTCAATGTACCAAGGCAGATAGTCAAATATGTTGCTCATAGGTTCTGTATTGGAATAGACCCAGAGCCACCCATTTAATCCATATGCTGAACGCAACTGTCCAATCTGAATACGATCTTCGGGAACATTCTGTGTTGGTGTCATGGGCAAGCTACTACCTAATTTATATAAAAATTATGCAGCAACTGCAGCTTTCTTAGCTTGAGCAGCTAAAGAAGCAACACGATCAGAAGGTTGAGCACCTTGAGAAACCCAGTGAGCAAAACGGTCAGCATCTAAACGAAGTTTTTCTGCTTTACCTTGAGCTGTAGGGTTGAAGAAACCGATACGTTCGATGAAACGACCGTCACGTGCATTACGGCTAGACGTTTTTTAGCACCACCGCGTGCAAGACGAATAACAACCATGATAGAACCTTATAGTTTTTACGGATTATCCTTGTACCGACCATCGATACAGCTCAAACCCCTTTCATAGAGGGCAATATTTTACGTGAAATTTGCCCTGAATGAAAGATCAAAAAGTGTTTATCCACAATTTTGAATTTGAGGTTATTTGCCGTCCCAATTAGAGGTGGCAGAAAGACCATTACAACTATTTACACCTTTTTCCCAATAACGTTGCGACTTATAATTCAAACACAACCATCCATTATCTTTTTGCATTGTTGACACCTTTGGCTTAGCAACTAAAGTCCATTTCGTTGCTTCAACTGCTGAAGGCTCAAACGACACATCATATAAGGCTTTAGTTCTGGGAATAGTTGTTTGACCATATAACTTTTGAACAGTTGCCCCATTAAAGGAACCATTTACTCCTTTATACTCTGTCATTCTTTGCGCAATGAACATTAATTCAGACTGAGCATCAGCTCTATTTGTTCTAATTGTATAGGCAGTATAAGACGGATATGCTATCGCTGCTAAAATTGCAATAATTGCGACAACAATCATAAGTTCAATCAATGTAAATCCTTGCTTCACCATGATTGAGCTCCATCAAGTTCTGTACCGCATGTAAGATAGGTGACTTTTGTATAATCTTTTTTATTCATACATTTGACCCCCCTACTATTAAGCAATAATTTATAATTTTGACCATCTAAGCTCTCTGCTTGCATGGCCCAATCTCTACCAATGACAAACATATCTGCTTGTGTTGCTTTATCAAAATTTATTACTTTGTTTAATTTATCAAATTTAATTTCTGTTTCCTTTACTCCAGTAATTTTTCCTTCTTCATCTTTTGAATACTCATTTACTGCATAAAAACCAATTATTGATATTTTATATCTAGGATTGGCTGTATCCAATGGGAGTTGAACTTCTTGAGCAGCAACATCAAAGTTACTACTTAAGGTTCCAGCCTTATCCTTATAAAGATAAGCCGCATCAAATCCCTTATAGCTAAAGTTTTTGGCTTTATGCCGTTCAAGTTGCTCAGCTAGTTTTTGCATTTCTTGCTGCGCTTGAGCTAAATTTCCCTTACGAATATAAAGCTGGTATGAAGGTAGTGCAATTGCCGCAAGCACTGCGACAATCACAACAACAATCATTAATTCTATTAAAGTAAAACCTTTAGTATTCTTCGATGACAACAACGAATCATTTTTCATTTTATTGCCCCTTCGTTGAATAACGTTCATACCAACGATGTGGAATAAATCTCAAAGCGCCACCTGCAGGTATAAATCGATTACCAGCTGTTGGACAATCTACACCTTCACACTTAATATTCTCTGCTCTAGTTGGATCAGGGATAATAATACCTTTATTACCCTTGTTGCTTGACATTGGGCCAACATTCAAACTCACAATGCCTGAACCTAAATTATATTTAAAATTTGCTTTTTCTTGGCACACACCAGTAGGTAGACATAATCTTTGGGTAAAACTTTGTCCTTTTACACCCGCTCCACAAGTTTCAGTAGAACCGGCTTCTGATGAATCATAAAGTGTTACATATAGATTTCCTTCCATCGCAACTAAAGGTGTAATCCCTTTTACAACACCAGCAACCTCAGCACCGTCATCGATATTTTTATTCAACTGATAATACCACCCCCCCCAACCATTGGTTGGGCTAATTTTTGCACCAAGCATAGTCGTTGCCGTCTTATCATTTACAATCGTACTTAACGGCATAAGTTTTTTAAGGTCAGCCGTTACAGAATCAGTTGAAAGCGTTTTATCCTTATTTTTACTTTCAGACGAAGTATTATCTGGATAATACTCACCAGTAGGCAGAATATCGTATTGATAAATACCATATACAGCATCCATAGTTAAACCAGTTGCATCTTTTTGCGGGGATTCACTTGTACCCAGTAATGGCGAACTTTTATTCCCTGAAATAAAGGTAGCCATTACAATATTACCACCCTCTGTTTTACTCGTGCTGTGGTGCGCTGTAAACACAGGTTGTAAATAAAATCTAGGACTTTTCCCGTTGCTATTATTTAAGTTTAAAATGCGGGTAACTTGGGGTTCAAATGTATATCCATGATCGGCAGGTCTATTAAGATCTACACGGAAAGCTTGACCTGCAAGGTCACCAAAATATAGATGATCAACAATACCATCATTATTACGATCAACTGTTTTAATTTCACTTACAACACTATATTGCAAGTTATCATCTTGAGTATATTTATCTGGTTGACTGTATTTTATGTCATCCGTATCAACTGCTGTAGCTTTCGTCTTGCTCGAATACCAGAGTAGATCACCATTATCGGCATCAAACATATAAACGCCAGCGCCAATTTCATTGTCTTGTTTGTAATCATATTTTTCGTAACCGTCATACCCTGTACGCACACCATTTACATCGCGTAAGCCATCACCGTTCACACCACCTGCATCATAGCCACCACCCACGAACATAACTAATTTACGTTGACCATTCCAATTTACATAATCAAGTTTTGGTTTTGACCAGCTTTGTCCCATTTTTTCAACAGCAGGATAATGCTTTACAACTAGCTCTTTTTCGCCATTTGTTTTTACGCGCTGACGTTTTACCGTGCCAGTATTTGGATCAATATGAAATTTAATTTTGGGTACAAATGAGTTGGAGCCACTCAAACCTGTTAAATCAAGCGAATAGTAACTTCTGCCCCCCATACGCAGACCACCATAAACCCATTGCTTACCCTTTAGGTTTTCTTTTTCGCCTTCATCACCACCGACAACATTTCGAGCCACACCATCGACGGTTAAAGTACCATCATCCTTACTTACGTATACAGTATGAGCAGTCCACTCACCATCTACTCCATAATAAAGCCCATCTTTACCATGATTCCAAGTGCCTGCACCATACTTAAATAATTCATATTGCTTTTCCGCCATTTCTTTAGGTAAAAAGCTAAATTTTTCCACACCATCTTCTGCATCAACTACATGCAATAAGCCTTGTGTCGTTCCAAAAAGTACAAAATCTTTACGACCTTTGGTATCAATATAAACCTTCTTATCATCATTAAGTTTCGCTACAGCTTCGCCTTCTTGTGTAAGTAGAACAGGTAAAGAATGCAGTAGACTTCCCATCTGACGCATTTCAGCAGGTACAGAAGATAAATCTTGATTGGCATCAGAAATATTATATCCCAGCAGCCCCATGAGTCCTTTAATACGATTGGCATCATCAGTCTTGGTTTTTGCATCAGTTGTATATTGATGTGTAATTCGTACTAGTCCTAAATTCTGCTTAATTTGATTACCTGCACTTTCTGTACTATCAAATTCATAATCTGTGTGTAAATTACGTCCTGTAATAGTGGAATCCGTTGCAATTGATGTACCTAACGGCAGTTTTGCTAATGCTCCATATTTAGCATAAACAGCCAAATCTGCAGAAGCTATTCCTTCACCCCAAATATCTTGTAAATCTTGCAATCGACTTTTTTTATCAACCTCTACAACAACTCTCTTCGTCCCATTATCATCAGCAAAGACTCCATTATTGACAACATGGAATTTTTTTAAATTACCAAACCATAATTGTTGTTTTGCCTCATCTGCAACCTTAGGTTCAAACTGTGGAAAATAAGAATAAGGTTGAATTACCTCAGGATTGAGTGCATCCAAAGGAATTGTAGATGAACCTGTACTAATACTCGGTATCGTTCCAGAAACACCTGTAATAAAATCGTTTAAACTTTTAACAATTTCTTCTGGCTCTGAAGCAGGAATGTAACCTCCTTGTCCATATACACCGCCATCATTTGCATGCTTACCCCATGCTTCAACATTAGTCCTGTCATTACCTGTAATCCCTGACCCAAACCCAACCACAGCCGTTACCACGGGTCTAGACAAGTTTTCAATCCCTGATGCTTTTCGCACAAGTTCCAAATCATTTAACGACTTAGCAAAAGATCCTATTGCCTTCCAATCGGATTTAAAACTCCCATCATCATATAAACCATTATTACTAATACCCTCACTAATTTCATAAGTATCTATATTCAAGGCTTTTGCCATTAGTACGTCTGTATTCGTACTTTTAGGTGACTGTGGCTGTCCATCGGTTAAAAAGTAAATGCCTTGTCCACTACAAGATGCTGTTGTTGTACTTAACGGTGAATTATATTTTGAGCCATTAGCAGCGCCATTTAGTGCCTTATCCATTCCACTATAAGAGCCACCACCAGTAGTCGTGCCCAATAAATATGCAGCTGCCTCAGCATACGCGGCAGAAGTTGGAGTACCACCATAGCCTTTAAAATCAGATGACCTAATCATTGCTAAAACTTTCGCTTTTTGTGTAGCATTCCAAGGGGCAGCTGGAATTCGAATATATCCTCTTAAATTATTTTCAGAACTTGACGTATAAGGGAATGTTCCAATACCTATTTGAACATTTTCCTTAATACCTTCGGGATTTGTCTTTTCATCATAAGGGGCTGTTGTCGCTAAATCATATAGCGCATTTTTTAAACGACTAATTCGATCATAAATGTAAGTTGAACCTGGGGAATTATAATAATATACACCATCATCTCCCCACCCTCCATTTTCAGGTAAATATCCGGAGGTAGACGGTGGAGAATCTAACCGATTAGCACAGGTTGTAGAGCTTTTAGTGGCTGATCCAGCCCCACCAGCTCCACAGCTATACCATGTAACCCTTGTTTCTCTGCATCCAAATATACCCCAACGGGTACACTCTTCTACTTTTCTATATACATAATTTTTTACACCACTTACTTCACAATAATTAACCTTATAGCCTCTGCTACTATCAGGATGATCTTTATTTGTCTGCCTAGTTGCCGTTACACCGCTCGGCAAGTCACAAGCTCCATTATTATTTGTTTCTTTAATATCCATACTTCCAGATGTATCAAGCATTAATATGACTGTAGCACTGCTTGCAGTGGAAGATGGTTTAGTATAAATCTCAATATCACTTGCATAAGTATTTGTACTTTGAGCAATCAATAATGTAATTGATGCTGCTAATACAGAAACTTTAAGCTTTTGTACCACTTTAGCTTCACCCTGTAGAGGATGGTTTTGAACTATTAACTTTTTCATCTTTTTCATCTCCTACGAGTTTGCTTTTAGCGTACGCAGACTGTATTCCATTTCTTGGGTACTATAAGGAACGTTTAATTGTGATAGACAGTCGGTAACTGTGTCATTTTTAACAAGTGGATCTACAAAGCTCGTGTAATCTGATAGACATCCACTCACCTGTTTAAGACTTGCATTTCCTAAATTTGGCAATATGGATGTCGCTGTAATCGCGACTTTTTGAATACCAGTACTTTTTGAACTTTCTTTATCATCACCTTCCATCATGTGTTCCCAATCACGAGAGGCATCTGCTGCACGAATAGAAACCTGTGTCATCACAGCTTGACGACCGCTAATAAAATCACCACGTTCAACCTTACAAAAACCATTAACACCCAACTCAGTATTCATAATTGAATTACCTACCCAATAAACTGAGCTCGCAATACGACTACCCGAAAAATTATCAGTCACAGCCCCACGAATACAGAAGACCAACTCTTTACCTTTGTTTTCAGGTCTCAGCACATAAGCCAACATGCCATCACCAATCCGCATTTGAGCAAATGTCAAATCATCACTCGTTTTATTTTCTAGGGTGTAAAACACTGAGTCACTGTTTTGCATAAGCAAAGATTGAGCTTGAGCATTGGTAGAAATATTGAGTGACGTAATGCTTGAACGGATAGCCCAGGTTCCAGCAATAGCAATAATAACTAGCATGATCAGCACGACAATTAAAACTGCACCAGACTGACTTTTCATATTTTTAATGTTGATCATAGCGCCAATCCTATTCCTGCTTCTCTATACCAAAACCATTTCTTAGAGCAATAGTCTGAGTCACAATGCTGCGCATATATTGGTCATTTTTAGTATTAGGTTTCAATTTAGAATTTACATTTAATATTTCATACAATTTATCTTCATTAAATAAATCATTACTACCTGTAGAATTCGTTGAACGTACCAACATTCCCACTTTTAACATTACAATTTGAGGCTTCGTTGTTAATAGCTTATAGTCATTTATTGATATATAACCAAAACAGCTCATCAAGGCATCTCCTTCTTCGGTAGCATCACATGTATCCTTAGCAACACCTAACATGACCCCAAAATAATCCACTCGAGGGATAATAATTTCGCCATTTCCACTTAAATCGATTTTTGCTGGCTCATCACCTGTATAAGTAAATGCTTTACATGCCAAAGAAAAAGGTTCATTAGGTTCATTTTTAGCACTGTCTTTACGAACAAAATACTTTTGAACCACAAAGGTATTTACTGGGATTTTTGCACCCTCACAATCAAACTGATCTTCCATCATATTTTTATATTGAATGACCAATTGATCACTTTTTACACCCGACAAATTAGATGTATTTTCTATATTACCTAGCGATAAAGCATCTACAAGCTCGACATCACCCAGTCCTGCACCCGTTCTTTTTGAAGTATAATTTTTCGCATCAAGTACAATACCACCATGCAGAACGCTGTCATTTATAACGACATCTGAAGCATTTAAATTTGCGAGGCGAATATCCCTAACAACCGCCTCTAAACCAAATAAAGCATCATTTTGTAAATTAGACATAGCTTGCTGACTTGAAACACCTTTTTGGGCCGTTACGGTCAATTGAATTGCTATTGCACTAACAATTAGGCCAAGTGTTAAGGCAATCATTAATTCAAGTAAAGTAAAGCCTTTATTAGCGTTTTGAAGACCTCTATTCATTAGTAAGACTCCATAACTAAACATTGAGCATTAGCAACATAACTTCCACTTGTAGAAACACATTGATCAATAGATGTTTTTATATCTGTATCGCCCCACGCCACATAAACACAGCTTAATGTAGAACCACGACAAGCATCTATTCTTACGATATGTCCATTGGCATTAGCCTTCTTATTTATTTCAGAAGCATCATAGTCAGCCATTTTTTCAGCATTACAACTTGGAGCATATGAATTTGTACTACCTACACAGCCTGTCTCATTGATTTTATTCGAATTAATAGAAGTTTTATATTGATCAAAACCAGATTTATTTGCTCTCATTCGCTCAGATAAATCACGTGCAATATTAATAGCGAAGGTTCTATCCGCTGCTTCATTTGCTGCATCCATTGCTCTTAATTGCAAGGCAGAAAAACCTAAAATTCCAATCGCAATCAAAAGCAAAGCAACAAGTACTTCAATCAGTCCCACGCCATGTTGTGATTTTATATGTTTTGAACTCATTAGCATTGCCCCGACTCTATACTTGTCACAGTGCCATTCATCGATACCGAAATCGTTCTACTTTGTTTTATTTCAGGATTACATAATGAAAATTTCAATGGAATTCTCACGACCTTAGTAGATGAATCTGCTGGATCAATAATAGTTTTTGTCCGCTGTAACGGTTGTCCAATAGGTGTAAATACGACATCTGAAAAATCAACATCATTTGCAGTATTATCTAATATGATATTTTCTGATTTTGGAGCCCAATACTTTAGAATTGAAGTATTTTGGCCATGTTGAAATTTAAGGGTGACATTGGACCTCAATGTTGTTGCTTGAGCACGAGCTTCACTTAACACAAAAGATAACTCTCTTGTTTCAGCATCTAATTTTCTTTTTTCAATTAAATTCCCAAACGAAGGCGCAGCTAAAGTCGCAATAATCGCCATAACAGCAATTGTCACAATCAGCTCTATTAACGTAAATCCATTATTTTTCTGCATACTCCCCCCAAGGCGCGCCAAACTTTACCCTATTAAAAATAATATCTAATTAAATTACAAAACAAACACAAATTAGGATAAAAGGCATAAAAAAACAGATAATTGCCAAAAAGCAATTATCTGTCAATTCTTAAAAAATTCAGAATGTTAAGTCATTAACACTTTATGCCTGAGTTACAGGAATACGTAACTCTTTTGGTAAACTAAATGTAATATTTTCTTCGCGGCCATCCAACTCTTGAGGCGCTTTTGCTCCCCAATCTTGTAGTCGCTGAATTACTTGTTTAATTAATATTTCAGGTGCAGATGCTCCTGCAGTTACACCAATTTTTGTGTGCTCATTAAACCAGTCTTGCTGCAACTGATCGGCATTGTCCACCAAATACGCATGCTTACCCATCCGTTCAGCCAATTCACGCAAACGGTTTGAATTAGAGGAATTGGGTGAACCCACAACAAGTACCACATCACAACGTTCTGCCAAGTCACGCACTGCATCCTGACGGTTCTGCGTAGCATAACAAATATCGTCTTTACGTGGACCCTGAATCAGCGGAAACTTCTGGCGCAGAGCATCAATCACTTTCGCTGTATCGTCAATTGATAAAGTGGTTTGCGTGACAAAAGCCACTTTTTCAGGATTACGTATCGTTAAAGCGGCGACATCTTCTTCATCTTCAACCAGATAAATCTCACCGCCATTTTTTTTGTCATATTGCCCCATGGTGCCTTCAACTTCGGGATGGCCCTCATGACCAATCAGGATCGCTTCCACACCTTCACGGGCATATTTGGTCACTTCAATGTGCACCTTAGTCACCAAGGGACAAGTCGCATCAAAAACTTTCAAACCACGATGTTCAGCTTCTTGTTGTACCGCTTTAGAAACACCATGTGCGCTAAAAATCACGATATTATCGTCAGGAACTTCGTCGAGCTCATCGACAAAAATCGCACCGCGCTGACGCAAGTCATCGACCACAAATTTGTTATGCACCACTTCATGCCGCACATAAATTGGTGGGTTAAAGCATTCTAGGGCACGGTTCACGATCGCAATGGCACGATCTACACCAGCACAAAAACCACGCGGATTGGCTAAAACAATTTCCATAGAATCCTCAATACTCACACCATTTTTAGCGGTTCAATTGAAATAAATGTAAACAATCGACTGACAACTATTTAGTTTAAAGCCGCTCTACTCTAAAATAGAGAAGATATTTTATCATATCAGGAAAAATATCATGTCGGGTCTATTGTTTGTCGTTTCTGCAGCGTCTGGAACAGGCAAAACATCCCTTGTTAAAGCCCTACTTGAGCGTGTCAACAATCTTCACGTTTCTGTGTCACACACTACACGCGGTCAACGACCTGGCGAACTCGATGGCGTACACTATCATTTCTCCAACAAAGACGATTTTTTAAATCTGGTCAATGAAGGTGGTTTTATCGAATACGCCGAAGTATTTGGTAATTACTACGGTACTGCGCAAGCCACAGTCAAAGAACAACTGGCCAAAGGTCATGATGTGCTACTGGAAATTGACTGGCAAGGTGCGCAACAGGTTCGTCGACTTTTTCCTGAATCTAAACAAATTTTTATCTTACCACCAAGCCAGTTCGACTTGCGTGAACGCCTGTCTAACCGTGGTACTGACGCAGTTGATGTGATTGAGCATCGTCTGAGCTGCGCGGTAGAAGATATGCAACAATATAGCAACTTTGACTATATCATTATTAATGACGACTTTAATAAAGCACTGCATGACCTTGAAGCGGTGATTATCGCCAACCGCTTAACCCTGTCGCAACAGGCCAACCGTCATGAAAAACTGATTCAGAAACTAATTACCCCAACTGAGCAGTGATTAAAACTTGAGTCTATAAACAAAGCCTTTTATACTGTGCAGTCTGTTAAAATTTATTATTCAAACGAGAATTCTTATGGCACGCGTCACCGTTGAAGATTGTTTAGACCATGTAGACAACCGCTTTGAGCTTGTACTAGTGGCAAGCAAGCGCGCGCGTCAATTGGCACGTCAAGGTATTGAACCAACTGTAGAATGGGACAATGACAAACCGACTGTTGTTGCTTTACGTGAAATCGCTTCAGGTCATGTATCAAAAGACATTTTGAAACAACGTGATCAAGACTATCAAACATCAAGCTTGGATCTTGCACTTTCTGCAAATAATCTAAACTTAGACGGTTTTTCTTTCCAATAAAAGATCGTCACTCAAAAAGCCTAGTTCTAAACTAGGCTTTTTTTGTTATGTGACTTTTATATTTATGCCAGAACGGTTATAACATAAGGGTTAGCTATCAAGTTTGAATGGGTTTTCTGCTCACTAGCAGCAAAAAACCATCAACCCAGGAAATTCACATTTCTAAAGTGCTTTCAGGTTTTATTTGTAAAAAATTCAGTTGAAAAGGTGTTTTATGCCAGGCCCACAGGTCAGTCAAGCCAAGCAGCAGTTAGAGATCATTATCGATGCGTATTTAAATGAAAGCGATGTCGAACGTGTGCTTGCGGCCTGTGATTATGCAGATATGGCACATGACGGGATTGTGCGTAAAAGTGGTGAACCTTATATTCTGCATCCGATTGCGGTCAGCTGTATCTTGGCGCATATGCGTCTGGACACTGAAACCTTAATGGCCGCCCTGCTGCACGATGTGATTGAAGATACCGAATTTAACAAAGATGATATTAGCAAGATTTTTGGTTTTACCGTCGCAGAACTGGTCGATGGTGTCACCAAACTGAGTCATTCGAGCGATAAAGAATATAATAAAGCGGCTTCTTTCCGGAAAATTCTGCAAGCGACTTTACAAGATCCACGTGTCATTATTGTGAAACTGGCCGACCGTTATCACAACATGACCACTTTGGACGCATTGCGCCCCGACAAACGCGCGCGTATTGCCCGCGAAACCTTTGAAATTTTTGTTCCCATGGCCCGTATTGTCGGCATGAATGAAATGGCCGATAACCTGGAACATCTTTGTTATCAGAATCTAGATCTGGACATGTATAACAATGTGCAGGCCGCCCTGTTGGAAACCAAGCCAAAACGCTGTGAATATCAGGCTAAATGGGAAAAAAACCTGACCGAACTGCTGCAACAGAATGCCATTCAGGGCCGAATTAAGAAGAAAAATAACAATATTGAGCTACTGCGCCACTTCGTTAAAAATGACATCGATCTACAAGAATTAACTCACAGCCATGCTTTTGAAATTATTTTACAGAGCATCGCGGACTGTGACCGACTGGCAGAAATTCTGACCCAAAGCTTTAAAATCCAGAGTTATGAAGATCATATCCGCCGTCCATTACCGGGAGGCAACCAGTCCTTGATGATGCGCTTGAAAGGCGAAGAGACGACCCTGTCGCTCACCATTCAAACCGAACTGATGCGTAAAGCAGCACGTTTTGGCGTCGTACTCGGTGAAAGTGCCCCGCAAGCCTGCCGCTCTGCGATTCAGGCATCAATGCAGAATCTGAATGTACTGGTGGATGGCGAATGTGCCAAAACCACATTCAGTGAATTACTGGACTATTTACATCAGGAAAAAATCTGGGTCTATACCCCGCACGGCCATTTACATGAATTGCCGCAAGGCGCCACGGCGGTCGACTTTGCTTATGCCGCGAGTTTATTCCTAGGCAACCATGCCGTTGGTGCAAAAATTAATAATGAAACTAAACCACTGTCGACTCCTTTAGTCAGTGGTCAGGTAGTCGAGATCAGCCACCCCGAATCCGGATTGGCTCAGTTTTATTAATACCCAGAAAGCCCGTCGTGCTATTCAGAATATTCTGCGCGATCAAGATCCAGATGAGCAACGTCTGGTCGGACAACAGGCACTTAATCGTGCACTGAAACTCTTCCATCGTTCTATTCGCGATCTCACTGAAGCCGACTGGAAAAACCTCTTGGAATGGCGCCATGTTTCCAGCAAAGAACAGCTCTTTGAACAGATTGCAGTCGGTGATTTATTACCACAACTGGTGGCCAATCATTTATTTGCCCAAGATCAGCATCAGAATATTGCCAGTTCAGATCGTCTGATTCAGGGAACGGAAGGTGTCGATGTCAAATATGCACATTGCTGCAATCCTGTGCTGGGTGATCCAATTCAGGGGCATTTGACCCGTCGCGGTCTGATTGTGCATCGTGCGCGCTGCCATAACCTGCTGCATGAACAGCATCAGCATCCAGAAAATATCATGTTGTTGCAGTGGACCTCTGATGATCTGGAAGATATCAGCTTTACTGCCTATCTCAGCATTGACCTAGACATGAATGACGAGCAGATTTCCGACCTGATTTACCAATGTCGTAAAGCGCATTCCGGGGTGGAAATGGTGCGCACTCAGGATGACAAAACTTACGTCAATATCGTGGTGCATAACCGTAAACAGATTGCACAGATTATCCGGGATTTACGCATGTATTTCGGTTTCCCGCGAATTATCCGTCTGGCACAGCCCGTCGTTTTCAGTGAAGCCTCTAATCGGCCGAATTGATCGAATATGATGTATGTCGATGATAAAAGGAGAAATTAATGTCCCGCCAAGTAATCCATACTGAAAATGCCCCTGCTGCGATTGGCACTTATTCGCAAGCCATTTTAGTGGGTGATACCTTATATCTATCAGGTCAAATTGGCCTGGATCCTTATAGTATGGAACTGGTTGAAGGCATTGAAGCTCAAATTCGCCGGGTGTTTGATAACTTAAAAGCAGTCTGTGAAGCCGCTGGTGGCTCTTTGGCAGATATTGCCAAACTGAATATTTTCCTGACCGACTTATCTCACTTTCAACTGGTCAATCAAATTATGGGTGAGTATTTTGCCCAGCCCTATCCAGCACGTGCCGCTTTAGGTGTCGCCAGCCTGCCTAAAGATGCTTTGGTTGAAATGGATGGTATTGTCATCATTAATCAATAAGTTATAAAAACCACTTAATTCCCGCCCTGCAATATCTCATTCTAAATCACAAATCACTCTTGTGCGGAAATCTAAGCAGTACTTGGATTTCCGCTCAGATGATGCTTTTTTATCTAAATCATCAATCATGATAAAAGCTATTTCAAATGATTTTTATTGACAAACGATAACAATTATCAATAATATTACTTATCTTATTTAATCACTGTGGTTGTGTCCTATGTACGTTTGTCTATGCCGTGGCATTACAGATCAAGACATTAAAGATGCTATTGCAAATGGCGCTGAAAGTTATCGTGATGTCCGCGATATGTTGGACTTGGGAACTTGCTGTGGCCGCTGTGCACCAGAAGCTCGTATGATCATCAGTGATGAAGTTTCACAAATTGCAGCACGGCTGGCCGTTGCAGCATAAATTTAGAAAGATTTCTCCCTATAAGCATAATGAAAAAAATAATGATCTTTGGTCATTACTCCTCCCCCGCCTTTGACTCTGGCGGGTTTTTATTGTCATTCATCTGAGTCTGAATCGATTCGATGTCGATTTTCATTTGCTGTTCCTTGACATCCTCACCTCTCTAAATAGAGCTGATTCCTCCTGCGAGACGCTTATGCCCAAGCGCAAGTATGTTCTTAGCACTATTCAAGTCCCGCTGCCTATCTAAACATCTATAAAAGTTTATGAATATAAACCTTATTAAATTAAAGATTTATACTTTGTTTACATATAAACTATGAATAATCATGTAGCTTACCATATAACATTTCGATAGTCTTTTTTTGCTCTAAATTAGAAAGCTCTAATTCTTTTATTCTTGCCTTTAAGGTTGCGATTAAAGCATCTTTTGAAGTGTCGGAAGTTTTTTCTAACACAAGTTTATTATCATTTTTACTATTATTCATGGCTCTAATTTTTTTGATTCGATCCGCTATTTCGGGTTCTCTATAAAGCCAAGCTGTAGATACTTTCGCTTTTTCCGCTACAGTCTTAAAGTTAATAGTTATGTTTTCCTTTAACATTTTTTGTATGGCTAGTTCTGTACGCTTTATGGCATCATTTTTCTTCTTTAAAGCATTTGCTTTCAAGCCTTGTGTGTTTCTATCATGAGCCATCTTAATTATCCTCTAACGGTGTAATAATTTTCACTAATGATTCTTTAATACGCTCATTCATTTCTAACTGACGAACCCAGCCATTCTTTTGACAAGTTTCAATAACCACCTCGGTTCTTTGTAATTGTTCTTTATGCTGAGGTAGAAAGGTGCGATCAGTTCTAAAGTTCGGACAAGTTAAACAAGCATTTGCATGTGGACACCCTCCCTGCACAACAGGTAATGAACAAAGTCCATTTGGCAAAGTTTGCATTGCTATATTTTTTTTAAGCCATTGAGCATCAATATAGTCTGAACTTGTGCCAAGAGTTAGATCACCAATAATATCTTGGTCATTAAACTTTTTACCGTTTATATCAATCATGGTGTTATTAAATTTTTTAAATTCATTTTTTAATGTTTCATCCATAATATGAGCATAAGTGCTAGTCATTGTCGGACTTTCGTGACCTAAATATTTTTGAATAATATGTTGAGGCACACCATTATTAATCATTCTTGTTGCTACAGTATGTCTAAATTGATGAAATGAAAAGTGATAAGGTCTTCCACTTACATCACTAATATTATTATCTACAGCAAGCTTATTTAGTTTGGTAATTAATGTACCTTTAGACCTTGCCATACCTGCTCTAGGATAATTAGCACCATTTTCTTTAAATTTTGGTGTTGTAAATAATAGCTCAGGTGCTTTTCCAAATTCGCAGACCATCATTTCTTGCTGTTCTTTTATTACGTTAACTAATTCTTTTGAAATTGGTACAGTATGATCCTTTCTCATTTTATGTTGATAATATTTAATAAAGTAATCTCCTTGATTATCAGGAAAAATACAATCAAATTTCAAACTACAACATTCACTAATCCGCATCCCCACTTCTTGTAATACCAAAAAAAATCTCATTATATCTGAGGGGAGTTTGTCTATATGATGATTTAATTTACTCATTATATCTTCAGGAATAAACTTAGGAATAGCCTTTTCTTGTTTAGGATAATTCATATCGGTTATTAATTTAGTATCACCGAACCTAAGATATTCTGACTCCTCACACCATTCAAAATATGCTCGAAGTGATGATGTTCTTTTTTTAATAGTTGTAAGTTTCCAGTCAGAATTCGACCATTTAAAAAGTACATCTTGAACTATCAACCTATTGATTTCATCAGGTTTACACTCTGATTTTAATGTATAAAGTGATTTACTAAAACACTTTATAGCATCAAGACCAGAAACTAATGTCCCGAATGATCTAGTTGGGTAAATGGCTTTTAAATAAGCTTTAGCTGAAATTAAAAGCCATTCAAAGTGGATATTAGAAAAGTTAAGTCGTCGTATTCCTGCTTCTCCTTGAGATTTTTTGACGGTACAATCTTCAAAAAACCAAACATTGTCATTTTTTATAGGAATTTTATTTAAACATTTTTGATATATATCATGATGGTTATGTCTAATTACTCCTTCGCCTATCCCTGACTCAGCCATTAGCTGTTTTGCACTAATGTACCCACCATTAATAATAGGTTTAGTATTAATCTGAGTTCCTGTTTCTAATCTTTCTAAAGCATCTAACAGAATTTTTCTTTCAGTCGCATGTTTATTCTGAGTTTGCTTTTCAATCTCAAACAAAATTTTGTTATGCGCTTCGGGATAACTTTTTCTAACAGCCATATCAAAAGTTTCTGGAAGACCTGCAACTCGACATACTTTCTTTACTGTAATAACTTCCTTCTTAAATGTATTAACCCCCAATTAAAACGGACACTCAAAATTAAGACCTAGGCATAGAACTAGAGTTAAGGAGTGTCTTATGGAACGTATTGAAGTTATTACATCTGTTCAGCGTCGTAGACGT
>SPVA01000001.1 GCA_013530545.1 Acinetobacter lwoffii | reverse complement strand
GACACTAAAGTATTGGTACAGGGCTTTACAGGCAAAAACGGTACATTCCATTCTGAACAGGCTTTAGCCTACGGCACTAAAGTCGTGGGTGGTGTAACCCCGGGTAAAGGTGGTCAAACCCATTTAGAATTGCCTGTATTTAATACCATGCGTGAAGCAGTGAAAGAAACAGGTGCAGATGCTTCAGTGATTTATGTTCCGGCACCCTTTGTACTGGACTCTATTGTTGAAGCGGTTGATTCTGGCATTGAGTTAATTGTGGTAATTACTGAAGGTGTACCGACCATCGACATGCTCAAAGCCAAGCGTTATCTGGAAACCAATGGTAATGGCACACGTCTGATCGGGCCAAACTGTCCGGGTATTATTACGCCGGGTGAATGTAAAATCGGGATCATGCCGGGACATATTCATCAGCCCGGTAAAATCGGGATTATTTCACGTTCAGGCACACTGACTTATGAGGCTGTGGCGCAAACTACAAAACTCGGTTTAGGTCAGTCGACCTGTATCGGTATTGGTGGTGACCCGATTCCGGGCATGAACCAGATTGACTGCTTGAAACTGTTCCAGGAAGATCCACAAACTGAAGCTATCATTATGATTGGTGAGATTGGCGGTACTGCGGAAGAAGAAGCTGCGGAATATATTCAATCGAATGTGACTAAGCCAGTTGTTGGTTATATTGCGGGTGTGACTGCACCTAAAGGCAAACGTATGGGTCACGCAGGTGCGATTATTTCAGGTGGTAAGGGCACAGCAGAAGAAAAGTTTGCTGCCTTTGAGCGTGCGGGTATGGCGTATACACGTAGTCCAGCCGAACTTGGTTCAACCATGCTGCAAGTATTAAAAGATAAAGGTTTAGTTTGATATTCACATTAGACCTTTAATAAAAAAGCTCCCAGATGGGAGCTTTTTTATTAAAGGTCTATTTTTAAGTTTTAGCTTTAAGGCTTTGGGTCATCCCATTAATATCTCCACCTTGAATACCAAGCTCACTCATCAGACTGTCAATAAGCGGTGCTTGGCTACGATAACGTAGGGCGCTATTCACTACCTGATCTGATAGAGCAACATTACCATTCTCATGATGGGCATCTGCCTGACAGGCACCGGCATGACCGCCATGTAGGCCATTCACCTGGAGAATCTTGATATCATCAATATTCTCCATTGGCTTGACACTTTCTCTGATAATTTCAGGCAAGTATTTCAGCATGGCCAGACGAATCTGCATTTCGACCTGTTCAGGTGACAGGACGTTATTGGCTTCATTGACCGCACGTGTACCTTCAGCATCCACCTGATACTGTTTCTCCATTGCCTGAGCCAGTAGAATTTTCGCATCCGCTTCGCCCTTGGCTTTAAGGCGGACTTTTTCTGCTTCCGCCTCAGCCGCAATCCGCACTGCTTCTGCATCATCTGCTGCCGCTTGTTTTCCAGCTTCAGCGGCAACTGTAATGGCAATTGCATCTTTTTCAGCATGTTCTTTGGCTGCGACCAGCTCAACTGCCTTTTGACGCTCTGCCTGCTGGATTTGACGTACGGTGATAACTTCTTCTTCCGCTTTTACCGCTTGTGCACGTGCCTGATCGGCTTGGGCTTTAGCTTCAGATTCAGCACGTGATTTTTCCGCAATGGCAATGGCGCGGTCCTGTTCAGCCAGTTCAATGGTTTTCTTTTGCTCGACCTGTGCTTTTTGAATCAGCTGAGCCTTTTGAATATTTTCAACTTCTCGTTCAGCGGCAATTTGTGCTTCTTCTGCTTCACGTTTTTTGCCGGCTTCCTGAGCGGCAATTTCAGCCAGCTGTTCAGCACGGCGAATGGCAATTTCACGTTCTTGTTGCAGCTTGGCATATTCTTCTTCACGAATAATTTGCAGGCGCGCCTGTTCAGCTTCCAGATTTTTGGTTTTGATCGCCAGATCGGTATCCTGTTCAATGTGGTTACGCTTGCGGCGACGATCTTCAATGGTTTCAGTGAGCTTGGTCAGACCTTCAGCATCAAATGCATTTTGCGGGTTGAAGTATTTAAATCCGGTCTGATCCAGTCCGGTTAGGGAAACCGTTTCAAGCTCCAGACCATTTTTATGTAAATCTTCCGAAACGACTTGCTGTACTTTTTGTACGAAATCGACGCGTTTTTCATGCAGTTCTTCCATGGCCATTTCTGCAGCCACTGCGCGCAGTGAATCAACGAACTTACCTTCCACCAGATTTTTTAGTTCATTCGGTGACATGGTTTTTTGACCAAGGGTTTGTGCTGCGGTGGCAATTGAATCTGCGGTAGGTTTGACTCGGACATAGAATTCGGCCATGACATCGACTCGCATACGGTCACGGGTAATCAGTGCCTGATCATCAGCACGGCGGACTTCAAGACGTAGGGTATTCATATTTACTGGAATGATTTCATGCAAGACAGGGAGCACGATTGCGCCTCCACCTAAAATCACTTTTTCTCCACCCCAACCGGTACGTACAAAGGAAATTTCCTTGCTTGAACGACGGTATAAACGTGCAATGATGAGACCGAAGGTCACCAGTGCTACAAAAATAATTCCCGCAATAATTAAAATATTATATAAATCAAATGTTAACATTGTTATAAAGTCTCAATTGAGTGCTAGCTAAATAAAATTAAAGTGCAATGGCTTGAAAGCCGTTCTTGGTTTTGTGGGTTAGAACTACATTCTGACCTTGATTTAGAGTTTGATTGTTTTCTGGTTCAACCAGAACATAATGAGTCTGGCCATGTTGATCCCGGACTTTGGCTTGTGCGGGAGAATTCACTTTGGCATCTCCCAGAATAATGGTCGCGGTACGTCCGATGAGTTCATCACTGTAAATCGCGGAAGTTTCATCTTGGGGCAGGAGCTTACTGGCGGCCATGGCAAGAAAGCGCACCACAGGCATACACAGAAACAGGCAGGCCGGAGAAATCAGCCAAACATTAAACAGCTGGCTGGTCAGGCGCTCAAATATGCCCTGAATCAATAAACCGCTTAACCCATAACTGGTCAGAAAAATGATTAGCCAGATAAATAAAGGCAGACGCCCCAGATATAACCAGTCAAATACTTTGCTGAAAACACCCGGAGACTGATCCGGGCTTATTTCTGGTTGCAGGGGATCTTCAGGTAAAAACTGTTCAAAGATATGCTGAGAGCCGCCGCCAAGCAGCAATAGAATACATTCTAGTGCTGCAAACATCAGCATTAGGCTCAGGCTAATACTAAATACGATATTGGATGGATGCGTAAACAGTTCCCACATTTTTTTATCTCTATAATTATGTTTTTAGGAAAAGTATCTGAAAGTTTTTATTGATATAACGATAACAGTAATTGTTGATTTTGTATGTAAAAAAATAACAAAAAACCTTATAAACAAGGATTGAATATATTGATTATTTAATAATTATTAAACTATTAAAATTAATAATAAACTATAAGTTAAATGGATGTTTGAGCAAGTGATGTCATAGCGGCAATAGGAATTCTGAATAGCATGGCATTCTGTGTATGCTTGCCTGAGAAAGATATAGAGATACATCGACCTGAGTATCTCTAAATTTTTCTATTCAAGTCTAAAGCAGGGCAGTCTGAATCCGGACTTTCATATCTAAAGTCTGTTGCAGAATATAGTGTTGCATCCATTTGACTTGTTCGCCCATAGGATTGACCTTGACTGCAGTATTTAGGAAATCGAGATCAGGCTGCTTGAAGAGCTGCTGTTGCAAGGTTTGCTCCAAAATCTGGCTATTGGTTGTCAAAGGTAATGCCACCAGATAGAACGCTTTAGGATAATTATAAAAGGCATATAATAAGTTAAAGGCTTTTTGATCACCTTTGAGGTTGCCAGCACCAATTTCGTAAGCTGCGTTCTGGTTGCTATAAGTAACGCCGATTAGAAATTCCCAATGACCTTCTTGCAAACGCAGACCAAACTGTAATCCGATTTGATCCGCGGTCAACTCGTGTTGCAGATAGATATTTAGAGGCTTGCCATCATCACTGAAGGGTTCTTGCAAGACTAAAATATGTTGCTGGTGCTGATAAATATAACCAGCAAGCTGGGCCTGTTCCAGACGGGTTTTTACAGTGGTGAGATCAAAAGCGCTATAGGGCATAAATAGAGTATATCAAGGGGAGAATTGAGTCTTACTCTAGTAATTTTTTAACTATTTGAGAACCACTACTTTAGATTATTTTCCTAGGATTTTATTGGTTTAGCGACAGGTTAATATATACCTCTACCACACAATATCATGGCTTGAATTGTGCAAATTATTGATTCATAAAAACTGATATTCATTATTGATGAATTTTTATATGAGCTTTTGATATATCAATATCATAAAACAAGCAATGGATAGGATAAGTAAATCACTATAATGAATATAAATTTTCAAAAGTGTCATAAGTACACGTTTTTCTAAGCTGGTGTTGTCCATGTCGTTAAATGAGGAAAGACTTACTCATCTCAAACAGCTTGAAGCTGAGAGTATTCATATCATCCGCGAAGTTGCTGCCGAGTTTGAAAATCCGGTCATGCTGTATTCGATTGGTAAAGATTCAGCGGTCATGCTGCATCTTGCGCTAAAAGCGTTCTACCCAGCAAAACTTCCATTTCCATTATTACATGTCGATACAGGCTGGAAGTTTAAAGACATGATCACTTTCCGGGACAACATGGCGAAAACCCATGGTTTCGATTTGATCGTACATCAGAATAAAGAAGGGGTTGAAGCAGGTATTAACCCGTTCGACCACGGTAGTTCTAAATATACCGACATCATGAAAACTCAGGGCTTAAAACAGGCTCTGGATAAATACGGTTTTGATGCTGCTTTTGGTGGCGCGCGCCGTGATGAAGAAAAATCACGTGCCAAAGAACGTGTTTATTCATTCCGTGATTCGAAACATCGCTGGGATCCGAAAAACCAGCGTCCAGAACTTTGGAATCTTTATAACGGTAAAGTGAACAAGGGTGAAAGCATTCGTGTATTCCCCTTATCTAACTGGACTGAGCTGGATATCTGGCAATACATTTATTTGGAAAGTATTCCATTAGTACCACTTTATTTGGCTGCAGAACGTCCTGTGGTTGAACGTAGTGGCACCCTTATTATGGTTGATGATGAACGTATGCCTTTAAAAGAAGGTGAAGTTCCACAAATGAAATCGGTACGTTTCCGTACTTTGGGTTGTTATCCATTAACAGGTGCTGTGGAATCTACAGCCAATACCTTGCCGGAAATTATTCAGGAAATGTTGCTGGCAACCAGCTCTGAGCGTCAAGGTCGTATGATTGACCATGATGAAGCAGGCTCGATGGAGAAGAAGAAGCAGGAAGGCTACTTCTAGAATCTCTCCCGACCTCTTTTTAAAAAAGAGAGGAGATTTCCCCCTTTATAAAGGGGGAGACAGGGGAATTCAAAAACCGATTTCTAAAGAATATGTGGAGCTTTGAGCGATGTCTCATCAATCTGATTTAATCAGCCAAGATATCTTGGGCTATCTGAAACAACATGAAAATAAAGACCTGTTGCGTTTCCTGACTTGCGGTAACGTGGATGATGGTAAATCGACGTTAATCGGTCGTCTGCTGTACGATTCAAAATTGATTTATGAAGATCAATTACAGGCTGTGACCCGTGACTCGAAAAAAGTCGGTACGACTGGCGATGCACCTGACTTGGCACTTCTGGTCGATGGTTTACAAGCAGAGCGTGAGCAAGGCATTACCATTGATGTGGCCTATCGTTATTTCTCGACAGAAAAACGTAAGTTCATCATCGCGGATACGCCGGGACACGAACAGTACACCCGTAACATGGCGACAGGTGCGTCGACTTGTGACCTTGCAATCATTTTGATTGATGCGCGTTATGGCGTGCAAACCCAGACCCGTCGTCATACCTTTATTGCGAGTTTGCTCGGTATCAAGAACATCATTGTTGCGATCAACAAAATGGACTTGGTGGAATTCTCTGAAACACGTTTTAATGAAATCCAGGCTGAATATGCGGCATTCGTTGCACAATTGGGCGACCGTAAGCCAAGCAATATCATCTTTACGCCTATTTCTGCATTGAATGGCGATAACGTGGTGAACAAGTCAGCCAATACGCCGTGGTACACTGGTGAAACGCTGATGGGTACGCTTGAATCGGTGGAAATTAATCGTAGTTCAGCGAAGCAGGATTTCCGTTTCCCTGTGCAATACGTCAACCGTCCGAATCTCGACTTCCGTGGTTTCTGCGGTACGATTGCACTTGGCGATATTAATGTTGGTGATACTGTAACAGCTTTGCCTTCTGGTAAATCATCGACTGTTAAAGAAATTGTCACTTTTGATGGCAACCTTGAGCATGCAGTTGCAGGTCAGGCAGTGACTTTAACGCTTAACGATGAAATTGATATTTCACGTGGTAACGTGTTAATTCGTGCTGATCAAGCGGTTCCAAATATTTCACGTTCAGTTCAAGCGACTGTAGTGTGGATGGCTGATCAACCGCTGGTGATTGGCAAGCTGTACAACATCAAAATTGGTACGCAAACTGTTCCAGCAAAAGTAACGGCGATTCATTACCGTACCAACGTCAACACATTGGAAAAAGTTCAGGTAGATAAGCTTGAGCTGAATGCAATTGCCAATGTAACTGTTGAATTTGATGCACCAGTGGTCTTTGACCGTTATCAGGACAGCCGTTTCACCGGTTCGTTTATCTTCATCGACCGTTTGAATAACGTGACGATTGGTGCGGGTATGGTGGAAGAATCAGTTGAATGGTCTGCACACGATGAGCCTGTCACTGCAGAAGCACGTGCTGCACGTTTGGGTCAAAAACCTGCTGCGGTAACTGTAACCGCTAAAGCTTTGGAAAATGCTCAGGCGCTTGAAAGCTTGCTGATTCAGCAAGGGATCGTTGCTATTGCTAAAGCAGGTTTGAATGCGGAGCAGGTTGCACTGGTTCGTGAAACTGGTGTGGTTGTGATTACCGATGCCACTGAAGGTACAGACACGACTTTAACCGTAGATACAGTTGAAGAACTTGCTGAGAAGATTGTGGAATTGGTTCGTCTATAAGACTGGACTGATTTTGAAGAAACCCGCTGAAAAGCGGGTTTTTTATTGCCTAAATTTTGATTGCATGAAAATCATTCGATTAGTCAAAATGTGATCTTTCAATTTACTGGCCAATTAATACAATGCTCCCTAGATTTGGGGGATATATGAAAAAATTATTATTGCTGGCTGGCTTATGTGTGGCTTTTGGAGTAGATGCCAAGCAAACCACAACCAGTACTGAATCGATCAAGCAAAAAATAATCCAGCAGTCGATTGAGAATTATCCAGGAAATTGTCCGTGTCCTTATAATACTGCAAGTAATGGTAGTCGTTGTGGTAAGCGTAGTGCTTATAACCGTGCAGGCGGATATGCGCCGCTGTGTTATCCGGAAGATGTGAGTGATCGAATGGTAAAGGAATATAAAGGGCGTAGTTAATTAAAGGCTCCGTATTTTAGATAGCGAGCTAAAAGAAATATTTTTGTTAGATTTAGTTTTAGATGGATAATTATCCATAAGAATCATTGAGGACTAAGGCCAGAATTGCTTTCATTTCGATTAAGCTTTTCACGCCTGCAATCCTTTTAATGATTTCTCCATTTCTAAAAATAAGCGTAGAAGGCAAACCATAGGCATTATAGCGCAAGGTTAAAATCGGAGACTGATCTACATTGATCTTGCCAAATTTAATCTCAGGATTTACCTCAGCATAGTATGTCGCCAGTTCGGCAAAGACCGGAAAATTCTGAACACAAGGCTTGCACCAGTCTGCATAAAAGCGAACCACGGCAAAACCTTCAAACCACTCAAAATCACTGTAATTGTTTTCGTTATATTCGATCACTTGGGTCATGGTCGGCCTATTATCAATTTTCTGAATAGTTACCCGATTATACATAAGTCCGATGTAGCTTCATTCCTCATGCTAACTATGTTCAAATAAGTCCAAGATATATGAAATGCATAGATTAGGGAAAGAAATCATGTCGCAACAAACCATGCAGCAAGTCATTATTACAGAACCGGGTGGTGTCGATAAACTCGCTTATGAAACGGTGACTGTACCTGAACCTAAAGCAGATGAAGTTCTGGTGAAAGTCCATGCCTTTGGTATTAACCGTCCAGATATCCTGCAGCGTCAAGGTTTATATCCAATGCCGAAAGGGGTAACGCCAGTTCCTGGTCTGGAAGTGGCAGGTGAAGTGGTTGCGATCGGTAGCGATGTGAGCCAGTTTAAAGTCGGTGACAAGGTTTGTGGCCTGACCAATGGTGGCGGTTATGCTGAATATTGCGTAGTGCCAGAAAGCCAGACCTTGAATATTCCTGAAGGCGTAAGTTTTGTACAGGCAGCGGCCATTCCTGAAACTTTCTTTACTGTATGGGCGAACGTGTTCCAGATGGGTAAGGCCAAAGCGGGGGAAACTGTACTGGTGCATGGTGGAACAAGCGGGATTGGTACGACTGCTTTGATGTTGTGTAAATCACTTGGAATCAAAACCTTTGCAACTGTCGGTTCAGATGAAAAAGTTGCGGCTATTTCTGATTTAACCACGGCTATTAATTATAAAACTCAGGACTTTGAGCAAGTTATTAATGAAGCTACCGACAATGCTGGTGTTGATGTCATTTTAGATATGGTCGGTGCTCCTTATTTAGAGCGTAATTTGAATTTGTTGCGCCGTGATGGACGTCTGGTCTATATCGCGTTCTTGGGCGGGGCTAAAGCCAAAGAAGTTAAACTCGGTCAGATTATGATGAAACGTTTGACCATTACCGGTTCCACCATGCGTGCACGTAGCACGGCTGAAAAAGCGGAAATTGCACAAGGTCTGAAAGAGCAGATTGCACCATTATGGGCGAAAGGCGAATGTCTGCCGATGATCTATAAAACGTTTAAGTTTGATCAGATTCAGGATGCCCATGCAGCAATGGATACGGGAGAACATGTGGGTAAAGTTGTAGTTGAAATTATTTAATACGAGATAAGTGATTCAAAAAAAGCCAGTAATTTTACTGGCTTTTTTTAATTTTAAGTAAAATATTATTACAAATAAATATATAAAATCTTGAATAAAAATTAAAAAATGTTAACTGTTCGACACAACCTGTCAATTATGACACGTAAATTGCATGTATAGATAATTCCGACCAAATGGTTAAACATTCACATGAATGTGAGAGGGAAAATAAGATGAAAATTATTTCAACAGCATACAGTTCAAAACATAGTTTAAGAGCATTACGACGTATTCATAAAATGATTATTCGCGGAACCATCAGCTGGGCAGAGTTGCATAAAATGTATCGGGCGATGCTGCATCTGGAGCGTTATATAGAAAGATTAACAATACAAAATCGTCATTCAAGCAAGAAAGCATCCAGAAAATCCAAATAAGATCTTGTATTTTTAGGGTGAATAAAGGATCAAAATCTGATGCAAAAAAATATCTTAGACTTTGTCCTAATATTATTCACTGATCGGCATTCAGTATAATCATTCAACATCTAGCGATAAATAAGTACATGAGAATGTATTAAGTGGGGATTTATGAAGCGCCCAGCTTCAACACATGAGCGTCTTGCAGAGCGTTTAGCCAGAATTTTGACCAAATTAAATATCGGATATCAACTCCGGGCTGCAGAGCTAGCTGCAGAATTTCAAGTCAGCACCCGCACCATTGAACGTGATTTTGATCGTCTAGGTTCTTACTTGCCCTTACTTCAAGATGAGCAGAAACGATATTATTTGGAACCCTCTTATTTAGGGCGCTTTAAATTGCAGGATATCCAGACCTTTGCTCAGCTTTCGGGGATCAGTGAGTTATATCCGGCGTTGGATATGTCTTTTATGCGTGAATTGCTGGATGAGCGGGCAAATCAGGTATTTTCGGCAAAAGGCTATTATTTTGAAGATGCCAAACAGTTTGCCGAGCATTTCAAGTTGCTTGCAAGCGCAATCTATAAACGTCAGCAGGTTGAGTTGCAATATTCAGATCAATTGCGAATCATTAAGCCTTATCGCTTGATTCACCATCATGGTATCTGGTATCTGGTGGGTGTAGATCAGGACAAGTTGCGCACCTATCGCTTAAGTCAGGTGCAACAACTCAAGCTGGTTTCTGAGGTGGAGAGCTTTGCGCATGATCCTGAAATACTAAAAATACTGGTAGATGAAGACAGCATCTGGTTTGGGCAGCAAAAGCAGCAAGTCTTAATCAAGGTACAACCTGAAGTCGCGGTCTTTTTTAAAGAGCGCCGTTTATTTCCAGAACAGCAGATCGAGCAGGAGACCGAGGCTGGAGAGTTGATGATCAGTTGCCAGATTCGTCATGAAATGCAGTTGCTACCTTTGGTGCGTTATTGGTTGCCTTATGTGAAAATTATTGAGCCGATTCATTTCCAGCAAAAACTGGAACAGGATTTGCAGGGATATTTACGTTCTGCTGGATGATATTGAGAACGTAGAGCAGGGTAGCTTAATTAATGATCATGCTTTAAATGGAAATTTAATTTACTTATTTTTTTGATTTACTAAATTACAGGCATAAAAAAACCAGCTTTCGCTGGGTTCTTTATTTGCACCATCTTTCTGTAGTAGAAGAATGGTGCCCGAGGCCAGACTCGAACTGGCACGCTTTGTGGGCGGGGGATTTTAAATCCCCTGTGTCTACCGATTTCACCACTCGGGCTTTAACAAGATGGAGGCGGAGGTCGGAATCGAACCGGCGTCCACGGAGTTGCAGTCCGCTGCATGACCACTCTGCCACCCCGCCGCGTCTTGTTGATGCGTATATTAGCAAGCTCAGAAAAAAAAACAATAGTGTATTCATCTGTATGCGCATAAAAACATCATATGACGGAAAATATTTAAATTATTCATGTAGAATGTGCAAAATTGATTCATATCAACACTTGGGAGAAGTGCCGTGGCATTAGTTCTAGACGGTCGTGCATTGGCGAAGCAAATTGAAGCTGACTTGTTTACTCGCGTAGAAGCGCTGAAAGCAAAATCAGGTCGTACTCCAATTCTTGCGACGATTTTGGTAGGTGACGATGGTGCATCTGCAACTTATGTTCGCATGAAAGGTAATGCCTGCCGCCGTGTTGGTATGGATTCACTCAAAGTGGAACTTCCTAAAGAAACCACAACTCAAGAATTATTGGCTGAAATTGAAAAATTAAATGCAAATCCTGATGTGCACGGTATTTTGCTTCAACATCCGGTTCCAGCTCAAATTGATGAGCGTGCCTGTTTCGATGCAATCTCGCTTGAAAAAGACGTAGATGGCGTAACTTGTCTTGGCTACGGTCGTATGGCAATGGGTGAGGCAGCCTATGGTTCAGCGACGCCTGCGGGTATCATGACGATTTTGAAAGAAAACAACGTCGAAATCGCTGGTAAACATGCGGTGGTTGTAGGTCGTTCTGCAATTTTGGGTAAGCCAATGGCAGCGATGCTGCTTGAAGCAAATGCAACTGTGACCATTTGCCATTCACGTACTCAAGATCTTGCAAGCTTTGTTAAGCAAGCAGATATCATTGTTGGTGCGGTAGGTAAAGCAGAATTGATTCAAAAAGACTGGATCAAACAAGGTGCGGTGGTTGTTGATGCTGGTTTCCATCCACGTGATGGCGGTGGTGTTGGCGATATCCAACTTGTTGGTATTGAAGAAATTGCTTCTGCTTATACACCAGTTCCGGGTGGTGTAGGTCCAATGACGATTACCACTTTAATCCGTCAAACGGTTGAAGCTGCTGAAAAAGCTTTAGGTTAATCAAATCCTCCCTAGCCCTCCTTTTTTAAAGGAGGGAACTCTGATCACTATTTTTGGATGGAGTTTCCCCTCTTTTTTAAAGAGGGGCTAGGGGAGATTCTTCAAAGATATAAATACCAATTAAAAGAAATCCAATGAGCTGTACCTTCCAATTTCCTAAAGCCCCTGAGCATTTACTCCAAGCCTTACATGAGGTGATCCCCGGTTGTGAGTTGCTGGCACAGCAGCTACCTGAAACGCCAATTTCACTTTGGTTGATTCCACCGGTATTCCCAACCGACAAACTCGATGATGAAGTCATCCGTCGCATCTGGAACGATACACCGTACTGGATCTTTTGCTGGGCTTCAGGCTTGGCGATGGCGCAATGGCTATTGGCAGAGCCGCATCATGTCAAAGACAAAGTAGTTTTGGATTTTGGGGCGGGATCGGGCGTAGTTGCAATTGCTGCAAAAATGGCAGGTGCAAAACGTGTGATTTGCTGTGACATTGATCAAGTCAGTTTAGATGCTTGTCGTGCCAATGCGGAGCTAAATGATGTTGAGCTTGAATATCTGGATGACCTATATAAGGCAGAGCAGGTGGATATTATATTAGCCGCAGATGTGCTCTATGATCAATGTAACCGTTTCTTCCTGGATGAGTTTTTAAAATTTGCACCTGAGGTGTGGGTTGCAGACAGTCGGGTAAAAAACTTTAGTCATCCTCAATATAAAAAACTGGATGAGCGTAGTGCGACGACCTGGCCAGATCTGGATGAATCACCAGAGTTTCGTAATGTCAGTTTTTATAAAACACGTTGAATAGGTAAATAAAAAAGGGCATTAAGCCCTTTTTTATTGTGTATTTGAGTAAGTAATAAAGTATCAAGAACAAGTATAACGAATAACGCGCATAGTCGTTGGACGGGCTTCTAAGGCTTCGCGTGCACCCGGGTTCTCGCTATTATGTAAATCAGGTGTATTGCTCAAGCTGATTTGCGTGCGGCTATTACCCAGTTGGCGGCCATAGTTTTCCTGTTCCGCAGTTGGATTAGAAATTTCATTGGTGCTTAAAATCTGGATATTGTAAGTTTTGGAATTTCCTAACACGTGTCTGCAAGCGGCTTGCAAGCGATTTTCATCTTGGCTTGGTCGTCCGGAAAGCGTATAGCTCAGGGTTGCTGTATTGCCTGAACGTTCCAGAATTTCATAGCCACTTTGTCCATTGAATTGATGGGGTGTGGTCTGACATGCGGTCAGTACGAAACTGCTCGCAGCCAAAGCTAAAATTACTGTTGTTCTTTTCATATTTATAGTTCCTGAAGTCTTGGCTTAAGTATGCCATATTTTGCTTAAACTGCTGCTCTGGTCAATTGTGATCAATTGTTTAAACAGCCAATAAAAAAGGCCGCTTACGCGACCTTTTTTTAATTAAATCAGCAATTAAGCAGATTTAACCGCAGCAATAAGTTCTGCTTGACGAGTTTTTAACGCTTCCGGTAAACGCTCACCCAGCTTGTCGAACAATTCAGTATGGCTTTCAAGCTCTTTGATCCATTGATCTTTGTCTTGAGAAGTCACTAGATCAAATTGTTCTTTAGTGAAGTCAGAACCAGTCCAGTTCAACTGTTCGTAAGTAGGAACTAGGCCGATTGGTGTTTCAACAGCATCAGCACGACCTTCACAACGGTCAATGATCCACTCAAGAAC
>SPVA01000125.1 GCA_013530545.1 Acinetobacter lwoffii | reverse complement strand
ACGACACAAACGGACAAATCGTTTAAGTTGTTTTCAATTGCAAGTTGACGGATTTTGATCGCAGCAGAAAGACCCGCAGGGCCTGCGCCTACGATGACGACGTCAAACTCCATCGATTCTCTTGTTATATCTTCCATAATATAAAATCCAATTTCGCTATACGATATTTATAGCATTATCTAAATCGGTTATGAAGCTTATTTTTGATCTTTTTATTTGAAATAGGACTTTATCTTTTTTAAATCTTATCTATTTCGCAGCATTAAAAAGGTTTGCTGAGAATTCTGGATAAAGGAAGAAGATGTGTAGATTGGGTATTCAATAAAAAGAGCGACTTAATGTCGCTCTGATAATTAATTTTTTTATATATTATTGAGATTCATAGCAATATTGTTCACCATGTGAATCAGACGCGGCCCAATTTCATTTTCCAGTTTTTCCTGATTTAACAGATAACTTGGAGCACCACAGTTAAACGTTAATATCCCGTGTTTAGGGTGAACCAATGGAACTGCCACGGAATTCACATCCTTAGCCCAGTCACCTAGAGACAGACAATAGCCATAATCCTGATAATCACGGATTGCACGTTCCAGATTACGCTTGATGGTTGGCCACTGATCTTCGTTTCTTTTCTTGATCGCGTCAAATAAATATTCGCGTTCTTTTACATCCATTGCTGCCAGACAGGCACGTCCCATGGCACTGCTATGAATCGGTAAAGTCGAACCGACAGGGCGGCGCATGGTCAGCGTCGATTCTGTATGTACTACTTCCAGATAAATCATGCTGAGACGGTCACGGGTAGCCATTGCCACAGGGGCTTGGGAATAGCGTGACATTTCTTCCATAAATGGATAGGCCTGAGTACGTGCAGAAATATTACTCAAAGCTGCATAGCCTAAAGCCAATACCCCAACATCCAGTAGATATTTCGTGGTATTCGGCAGTTGTTTTAAATAACCTAAAGAAACCAGAGTGCTGGTAATACGCGCTACAGTCGGCTTAGGCAAGTTGGTTAATTGTGCAATTTCCTGATTGCCAAGTAATTGATTGGTCGCTGAAAAGCAACGCAAGATTTCCAATCCACGCGCAATAGATGCAATAAATTGAGGATTATTTTCTCTATGAATATGTGAAATCGGATCTAAACGGATTTCATCAAAATTGGGAATTTCACCAGTTTTATTTTTTGTCATGGTCAGGGCAATTAAAGTTAAATTAATGAATATGATAGCAACATAATTTCACGATACAAAATAAAACACTTCTACAAAAGATAAAATATAAGAAAAAGTGCCGAAATTATTTGTAGTCGGAAAGAATTCTGTTACCCAAGTTTAAAGACAACATAAAATCATCTAGTTTTTTAGGTTTAATACGTAGCCAACACATTTAAAAAGTTTCGATTTCTCCGAAAGAGTCAGTGACCGATAAGTATTACAGCAAGAAAAAAGGTTTAATTATCTATTCAAAAAAACTGATAAATAAAACAATCATTCATTAAAATATTTCGTATAGTGAAATTAAATCTTAAACATAAATCAACTGGAATACCAGAAAAATTTCATTTTTTAGTTAAAACATAAAATTTTTAATAATTTTACTTGCTCAAAATGATTTTATATGATTATTTATTTCGCAATACGAAACAAAATAAGGGTAAAGGAATTTACCTAAATTATATCCATGGAGATTCATATGATTCGTGATCCGGAAATGTTAGACCAACTTCTGTCAACGATTCGCGATTTTGTAAAAAATGAACTGGTGCCTCTTGAGCATGAAGTAGAAGAGAACAACGCCATTCCTGAACATATTGTGGAACAGATGAAAGAGCTGGGCTTGTTTGGCCTGACGATTCCTGAAGAATATGGTGGTTTAGGCATTACCATGGAAGAAGAAATTCTGGTCGCGATGGAATTGGGCCATACATCGGCTGCCTTTCGCTCTTTAATTGGTACTAACAACGGCATTGGCTCAAGTGGCATCATCATCGACGGTACAGAAGAACAAAAACAGAAATATTTACCGCGTTATGCAACAGGCGAAATTATTGGTTCATTCTGTTTGACCGAACCGGATTCCGGCTCAGACGCTGCTGCTTTAAAAACCAGTGCAGTCAAAGACGGCGATTATTATATTTTAAACGGAACTAAACGCTTTATCACCAATGCACCACGTGCCACGACATTTACCGTGATGGCACGTACCAATCAAGAGATTAAAGGTGCTAGCGGTATTTCAGCATTTTTAGTTGAAGCAGGCACGCCTGGTTTAAGCCTAGGTAAAATTGACAAGAAAATGGGCCAACATGGTTCCTATACCTGTGATGTGATTTTTGATAACTGTAAAGTGCATAAAGATCAGCTGATTGGCGGTGTAGAAGGAATTGGCTTTAAAACAGCTATGCGTGTGCTGGATAAGGGTCGTCTGCACATTGCCGGTTATAGCGTCGGCATGGCAGAGCGTATGCTGGAAGACGCACTTAACTATGCAGTGGAGCGCAAACAGTTTGGTCAGCCCATTGCGAATTTCCAGCTGATCCAGGGTATGTTGGCAGACTCCAAAGCCGAGATTTATGCAGCCAAATGTATGGTTCTGGATGCTGCGCGTCTACGTGATGCTGGCCAAAATGTTACGACTGAAGCCTCTTGTGCCAAAATGTTTGCAACTGAAATGTGTGGTCGAGTTGCTGATCGCTGTTTGCAGATTCATGGTGGAGCGGGTTATATCAGTGAATATTCAATTGAACGTTTCTACCGTGATGTGCGTCTGTTCCGTTTATATGAAGGAACCACACAAATCCAGCAAATTATTATTGCGCGTGAAATGATTAAACAAGCAACCGCCTAATCTCATAATTTTAAAATAAGGAAATATTAAAATGACGACAAAAATTAGATTTGATTGGCAAGACCCGTTTTTAATAGAACAGCAACTGACATCAGAAGAGCGCATGATTCGCGATGCAGCGGCAGCGTACTGTCAAGACAAACTGATGCCGCGTGTACTGGAACAGTTCCGTCATGAAAAAACCGATCCGGCTATTTTCCGTGAAATGGGAGAACTGGGTTTACTCGGTCCAACCATTCCGGAACAGTACGGCGGTGCAGGTTTAAATTATGTCAGTTATGGTCTGATTGCTCGTGAAGTTGAACGTGTCGATTCAGGTTACCGTTCAATGGCCAGCGTACAAAGCTCTCTGGTGATGGTACCCATTAATGAATTTGGTTCTGAAGAGCAAAAGCAGAAGTATTTACCAAAATTAGCAACCGGTGAATATATTGGTTGCTTCGGCTTGACCGAGCCGGATCATGGTTCGGATCCGGGCAGCATGATTAGCCGTGCTAAAAAAGTCGAGGGTGGTTACCGTTTAACTGGCGCAAAAATGTGGATTACCAATAGTCCGATTGCCGATGTATTTGTAGTTTGGGCTAAAGAAGTTTCTGCCGAAGGTAATGTCGGTGACATTCGTGGCTTTATTCTAGAAAAAGGCTGGGAAGGGCTTTCTGCTCCAGCGATTCACGGTAAAGTGGGTCTACGTGCCTCGATCACCGGTGAAATTGTAATGGATAACGTCTTTGTTCCAGAAGAAAATGCATTTCCGGAAGTTCGCGGTTTAAAAGGGCCTTTTACCTGCTTGAATAGTGCACGTTACGGGATTGCCTGGGGTGCCATGGGAGCTGCAGAGTTCTGCTGGCATACCGCACATCAATACACCATGGACCGTAAACAGTTTGGTCGACCACTCGCTGCGAATCAGCTGATCCAGAAGAAACTGGCAGATATGCAAACTGAAATTGCACTCGGTTTGCAGGTGGCTTTACGTTTTGGCCGCATGAAGGATGAAGGCATTGCTTCAGTTGAAGGTACATCACTGATCAAGCGCAACAACTGCGGCAAGGCACTGGATATTGCCCGTTTGGCCCGTGACATGATGGGTGGAAATGGCATTAGCGATGAATTCGGTGTAGCCCGTCATCTGGTTAATCTGGAAGTGGTAAATACCTATGAAGGTACCCATGATGTACATGCCCTGATTTTAGGTCGTGCACAAACCGGAATTGCAGCCTTTTGCAACTAAACCTGAGATCTACCTCTAGCCAGCATTGCTGGCTAGATTGTTTTCGGGGTTAAGAATCGCGGCTTAATCACATCTTTCAATGTATTGCTATGTGATTTCTATAGAGCAACTTTATCAAAAACTTTGAAAATCATTTTTATACCACCTGGTTCAAGCGTGGTAATGATCAGCAAATATTCTATATTTCACCTAAATAATTAAGTGAAATATGCATTTTAAAAAGGCACAGGAGTGCCGAAAAGTAGAAAGAGCATTATGGATACGATCAGTTCACAACAACACCCAGTGGAAGGTGGAAACGAACCCAAGCAAAGAGTCTGGATTCTGGCCTTTATTTTCTCATTTTTAGCATTATTGGTTGATGGTGCTGATATTGCGTTATTAGCCTACAGTCTGACCAGTCTGAAACAAGAGTTTTCATTAAGTAATATGCAGGCCGGTGCCTTAGGGAGCTGGACGCTTGCAGGCATGGCTATCGGCGGTTTTTTTGGTGGCTGGGCTTGTGACCGTTTTGGCCGGGTTCGTGTGATCGTCATTGCCATTGCATTATTTTCTTCATTAACCTTCTGGTTAGGATTCGTAGAAAGTTATGATCAGTTCAAATGGCTGCGCTTTACGTCTGCGATTGGACTAGGTGCTCTATATATTGCCTGTAACACACTCATGGCAGAGTATGTACCCACCAAATATCGCTCTACAGTATTGGCAACGCTTATGACTGGCTGGACTTTAGGCTCGGTGGTCGCAACTGTTCTGGCTGGATGGCTATTGCCTGAATTTGGCTGGCGATACCTCTATTATATTGCCATTATTCCAATTGTACTGGCCTTCGCGATGTACTTCTTGGTGCCTGAGCCGAAAGCCTGGTTAGATGCGCGTAAAGCACGCCTGGATGCAAAAGCCAGTGGTATTCTGCAGGAAAAACCAAAAAATACTTTTAAAATGATTTTTGAAGATGCACTTAGCCGTCGCATGTTTATCCTCTGGTCCTTCAGTACCGCATTTTTACAGTTTGGCTATTATGGGGTCAGCAACTGGCTACCGGCGTATTTAGAGACTGATCTGGGAATCAAGTTTAAAGAAATGACCATGTATATGATCGGGACTTTCCTGATCATGATGTGTACCAAAGTTATTGCTGGTTTTATCGCTGACCGGATTGGCCGTCGTGCGGTATTTGCTTTCGGCACTATGGGTACTGCAATTTTTATCCCTGTGATTGTCTTTGGTAATACGCCGGATAATATCCTCTGGCTGATGTTATTTTTCGGTTTTCTCTATGGTATTCCATACGGTATTAATGCGACTTACATGACAGAAAGCTTCTCCACCAAAGTGCGTGGAACAGCAGTGGGTGGGGCATATAACGTAGGCCGACTGGGTGCAGTGTTTGCACCTCTTACCATTGGCTATTTTGCTCAAGGAGGCTCAATTGGTACCGGCTTACTGATTATGGGCATTGCCTATTTTCTTTGCGGCCTGATACCCGCTTTCTTTATTAAAGACCGCTTATTTGATCCACAAAAGGCAGATTAATCTGCAATTGCAATATAGATAGAACATGCTAGGAAGCAATATGATGAATAAAATCACACAGGATATCGAGACAGTACTCAAGCAAATTCCTGATGGTGCACACATTATGACCAGTGGTTTTGGCCTGGCAGGTCAGCCGGTAGAATTAATCGAAGCATTAATTGATCTTGGTCCTAGAGACTTAACCATTATTAACAACAATGCTGCTTCTGGAGATCGTGGTCTAACCAATCTGCTGTTGTCTGGACTGGTTAAAAAAATGATCTGTTCATTTCCACGGGCCAATAACTCAACCGTCTTTGAAGATCTGTATAAAGCCGGAAAAGTTGAGCTGGAACTGGTGCCACAAGGC
This sequence comes from Acinetobacter lwoffii, assembly GCA_013530545.1. Classification (GTDB taxonomy): domain Bacteria; phylum Pseudomonadota; class Gammaproteobacteria; order Pseudomonadales; family Moraxellaceae; genus Acinetobacter; species Acinetobacter lwoffii_G. The sequence continues at coordinate 17,549 of SPVA01000125.1, read as the reverse complement.
AATCTGGCCTGCCGTATTCAGGCAGCCGGTGCAGGCTTAGGAGCTGTTTTTACTCCAACCGGTTTTGGTACCAAAATAGCTGAGGGTAAAGAAACCCGTAATATCAATGGAAAAGATTATGTGCTGGAATATCCGATACATGCTGATTATGCCTTGGTTTATGCCAATCAGGCAGATCAGTGGGGCAACTTGACCTACCGTAAGGCAGCACGGAATTTTGGTCCGATCATGGCCAAAGCAGCAAAAACCACCATTGCACAAGTCCATCAAGTTGTGGAACTGGGAGAACTTGATCCAGAGATCATTGTAACGCCAGGAATTTTTGTACAGCATGTGGTCAAGGTTGGAGATATTAAATAATGAATATTCAAAAACGTAGTCGTGAACAGATTGTAGCTAAAGTTGCACAAGACATTCCAACCGGCTCTTTTGTAAATTTGGGTATTGGTTTACCGACACGCGTAGCAGGTTATTTAAAACCTGAACAAGGAGTAATTCTACACTCGGAAAATGGCGTTTTAGGTTTTGCTGCATTGAGTGATCCTGAACAGGCAGATGATGATCTGATTAACGCCGGCAAAGAACTCGTAAGCATGTTGCAAGGTGGCAGTTTTATGAATTCTGCCGACTCTTTCGATATCATGCGAGGCGGGCATCTGGATATCTGTATCATGGGGGCTTTTCAGGTCGCTATTAATGGTGATCTGGCGAACTGGCATACCGGTAATGCTGATGCTGTACCTGCTGTAGGCGGTGCGATGGATCTGGCAGTGGGTGCTCGCTGTGTCTATGTTTGCATGGAACATGTGACCAAAAACGGTGAGGCAAAAATTGTTGAAGAACTGACTTATCCTCTAACAGGTAAACATTGTGTCAACCGTATTTATACCGATCTCTGTGTGATTGAATTAAAAGACAACCAGGCTCAGGTTATTGAAATAGTGGATGGCTTAAGTTTTGAAGAATTGCAACGGCAGACTGGCTGTAAATTAGTGGACTGTCGTCAACAAGCAGCCTAAAAATAAATCCGCAATATTCTGATTGAGTAAAAGTATAGTTTTAGATCACAGCTTCGGCTGTGATTTTTAAATTTTAGAATTATTATCAAATACACGTAATATTGACCATATTTCCGCATTTTAAAGATATAAATACAAACTTTTGCTAATGATTATTTTAATAATAAGTCTAAAATGTTAACAAGCTAAGGAAGGTGATAGTCTGAATGAATAATAATTGTGATGATCAAGAAATTTTTCATATTTTTAATCTGATTGGTCGCTATACTGAACTTAAACCTATCCTCGATGTCATTAGCCAGTGGCTTGAATCGCGTATTCCAGATGCGCTTGTCACCATTATGCTCTATCAGGATGACACCCAAACTTTAAACGTTATAAGCGGCAAACAGCACTTTTCAAAAGAGTACTGTAATGCTATTCAAGATTTGAAAATTGGGCCAAATCAAGGATCGTGTGGCGTAGCTGCCTTTTTACGTCAGTTGGTCATTAGTCCGAATTTAATGAAAGACCCAAACTGGCAGCCTTATCGTGCTTTGGTAAATGCAGAAAAATTGTCTAGCTGCTGGTCTATGCCGATTATTAATGCTTCAGATATTCTGTACGGAACGTTTGCTACCTATTATCGAACACCAAAAATACCGACTGAGCATCATATTCAGCTTTTACAACAAGCGGCAAAATTAGTTGCTCTGGCAATTGAGCTTGATCAGGAACGCCAAAAAAGACATGAGTTTAATGAAAAATACAGCTCATTTTATACCTATCATCCAGATATTATTTTTGAACTTGACCTACAGGGACATGTGCTTAATACCAATATTGCTTGCGAAGAAATTACAGGTTTTTCTAAAGCGCAAATTCATGGTCAGCACTATTGTGCCTTCATACCGCCCGAATTCCATGAACTTGCTAACGTTTCATTTTCAGAAGCGGCGCAAGGTAAATCTCAACATTATGAACTTCCAATTTATAATGTTGCAGGCGATATCGTATGGCTGGATCTGACCAATTTACCGATTATTCAAAATCAGAAAGTCACCGGTATTATTGGCATTGCCCGAGATATTACTGTATCGCGTGAAAACAAGGAGTCTCTACGATTATTAAAACGGGGGGTAGAGGCCAGTCCGAATAGTCTTTTTATTACCGATGTCTCTGAAGAAAGGCTAATGGTGTATGTAAATCCGGCTTTTCTAAAGCTCACCGGTTATACAGCAGCAGAAGTATTAGGACAAAGCTGTTTTTTCTTACAGGGTCCAGATACTGATCCGGATCAGATTGCATTACTCAAGCAAGCGGTCAAAGAACAAAAAGAAATTCAGGTGACTATAAAAAGTTACTGTAAAGATAGTAGCTGGTTCTGGAATCGTTTAACTATAGGTCCTATTTTTGACCAGACAGGAACCTGCACCCATTTTTTGGGGATTCAGGAAGATATTACCCAGCAACGTATTCACGAAGAATATATTCAGCATCAGCATACCCATGACCATTTAACCGGTTTACCGAACCAGTATGCATTCAAACAGATTCTGGAAAATATTTTTGAAGCACAGCACGAGAGCTCACAACCTTTAGTCTTGCTGTATATAGATCTGGATGATTTTAAAAATATCAATGACAGCTTAGGTCATCTGGTGGGTGACCAGATTCTCAAAATTGTAGGCGAGCGGCTGCAAAAATTTGTTCAAGGCAATAATGTGCTATGCCGCTTCGCTGAAGATGAATTTATTTTGCTGCTCTCAGGGACAGATGAGCATACTGAAGTCGAGGCGATCGCCGGAGAAATTCTTGATCTTCTTTCCATGCTGTTTATTGTTGATCAGTACAAAATACATTTAAGTGCCAGTATTGGTATTGTGGCAGATGACAGTTCGATCCATCATTCTTCTGAATTGATCTACCAGTCTGTTTTGGCGATGCAGGAAGCCAAAAGACAAGGTCGTAATATGTGGCAGTGGTATGAAAAAACCAGAATGCAGCCTGTCGCAGAAATAGACTATACCAATCTGCGTCTGGAACTCATGGAAGCGATCAATCAAGAAAATTTTGACCTGTTCTATCAGCCGCTGGTTCATCCTGAAACTGGACTGGTAACAGGTGTAGAAGCTTTAATCCGTTGGTGCCATCCACAGCAGGGTTATATTTCCCCAGCGATTTTTATTCCACTTGCAGAAAGAACTGGGCAAATTATTAGTGTAGGTCAATGGGTATTGGAAAAGGCCTGTCTAGATATTGCCGAGTGGAACAAGACACACAATAGCCAGATCACGGTATCGGTGAATATTTCTCCTTTGCAATTCCGTAGAGCAGGCTTTTTGCAGGTGCTTGAACATGCACTTGAACTCAGTCAATTACCGCCGGAATTACTTAAAATTGAAATCACGGAAGGTGTCATCATTAATGGTGCAGATCGAACCATAGAAATTTTGAAAGCAGTGCGTGCTTTAGGTGTACAGGTCGCCATTGATGACTTTGGCACAGGTTATTCGAGTCTCAGTTATCTGCGTCGCTTGCCGATTAATCAAATCAAGTTAGACCGTAGTTTTATTGAAGAGCTGACCCTCGATGGTCAGGATGCTGCAATTGTGCAATCGATTATTCATCTAGCCCATCAGCTGGATCTGGAAGTTGTCGCGGAAGGGGTCGAAACCGTAAGTCAAGCCAGTTTACTCTATCAACAGGGTTGTGATCTGCTACAAGGCTTCTTCTATGCAAAACCTGCGCCTTTAACTGAATTGAAGCCTGTTTATCTCGCGATGGAAAATAGTAAAATGAATTAACTCTAGAAAGTTAAGGTATCTCAATATTTTTAACGGCTCTTCAGATAGAAAGGCAATGGCAAACAGACCTCAAAAATTTTCCTATTTTATCAGCGTATCATCTCTATAATTTATGCTTAGTATAGAAAGCGGGATAAAAAATAAGCTTTTTAACCCTCCAAAGGTTTTTAACAGTATTTAGGGCTCAGGTTGAATATTGGCTAAATTTCTTTCTTGGTTTAAATCATAATAGTTAATCACAAAGATCAACACGGCAAAAATAAAACCTAAAATGACACAGGCAGACCAGCCATAGCTTTTCCATAAATGTAGCGATAAAAATGCTCCCAGACCGGCACCTGAAAAATAACAGGTCATATAGATGGCATTAATCCGCGAGCGAGCTTGCATTGAAATTCGATAGACTAGATTCTGGTTCAGGACATGCAAACAGGAAATTCCGAAATAAGCCAGAATTAAGCCCAGGATATAAATCCATAAATAATTCTGGGCAAAGAATAAGGGAATCCAGGCCAGAATCAGTCCGCACGTGGCCAGATGCGCAATCCATTTTTCCCGATGTCTGCCAATCATTTTACCGGTCCACTGAGAAGACCAGATGCCGACCACCCCCACAATACCCATGAGACCAATCTGAAAATCATTAAAATGATAAGGTGCTTCAGCCAGAATAAAAGTCATGGTAGTAAAGATAATACTCAGCATGCCAAAGCCCAAACCGCCGATCATACTCCGCCGGATCAGCATGGGTTCTGTTCGGGCAAAGGTAAATAATGAGCGATAAATTTGCAATATATTCATCTGCAACTGGCTCTTGGCGCTCGGCAACTGGAACCACATGGCCAGACTCAGCAGAAGAATTGCACAACCACTAAATAGGTATACCGCATGCCAGGACCATAAAGTAGAAATCAGTCCGGCCACGGTACGGGCAAACAGAATACCAACCAGAACACCACTCATGAGCAGGCCAACAACTTCGGCACTTTTATCTCGTTGCGACAGGCTGGCGGCAAAAGGAATCAGAATCTGGGTGGTAATCGAACAGAAGGAAGCAAGGAGGGTAAAGCCGTATAACATATGCAGATTGGTGCTGGCGGAAAGCCCAATAAGCGCCAGTCCGGTACAGAACATCAAACTGCAGATGTACAGCCGTTTTTCGAATAAATCCCCCAAGGGGACAAACAAAAATAACCCGGTGGCATAGCCGATTTGGGTCAGCACTACAGTCCAGCCAGACTGAGCTACACTGATCTGCAGATCCTCTGCAATAGAATAGATCAAGGGCTGGTTAAAATAGTTACAACCTGCGCAGAGTGCACAGGTCATTGCCATCATGAACATGAAACGGCGTGAAATTTGCCCTTGGGCTGACATCCTTGTCTCCTGAGGCTTTAAAAACTATAGTTGGCAGAGAGGTTGATACGCGAAATATCTGCTTCCTTGTTGTCAAAGGTTTCACGCTTGCCATGATGATATTCTGCACCCAGGTTAATCTTTGGAACAGGAGAGTAGATCACATTGGCCACATAGTCGGTTAAGCGCTTATTGGTTTCAGGATTCGCGCGTGCATAGTCGCTGGAATCATCAAAATCAACAACGCTGGCATTAATACTACTCCGTAGTTTTGGCGTAAATTTATGCGTGAAGCCAATATTTAAACTGTTAAACTCATTGAGCAAAAGTTCATTATTGATTGGATCAACTGAATAATCGCCACCCCAGGCAGCACCATCGGTTGTTGAACCTTGAGTCAAGAAAGCTGCAATACGCTGATCACCGACCATATGGAAATAGTTACCTTGAATTGAGTTTTGATCATCTAAATGGTAACGTCCACCAACGCCCACACCCCAGCCAACTTTCTCGATATCACCTGTATCTGTACAAAGCCTTGAGCTAATAAATGAAGAGGGCCTGATTGATGAACATATTTAGTGGTTAATGCAGGCAAAGCAGAAGAACGATCGCCACCGGCCATATATTCCAGACCGACATTCCAGGTGTTTTCCGGATCAAGTTTGAAAGCATAGCTCACCTGAGGCGTACGTAGGACTGATCCACCCAGGAACAAGCTGTAGTCGACAGCTTCAGTGCTAATTTCTGGTGTAGACATGAGTGACCAGGCCTGACCAAATGTCCAGTTGTAGTATTTTAAATGCGCATGGCGGATACGTAATCCACCATCGCCTTTACCATTGTTGGTCCAGAAGTCGGCTTCTAAACGCGCAGAAACATTCGGATTGCCTCCCAGATCTTTGGCCAGAAAACCAATTCGGCTGGCAGCCGCAGTAAAATCGGAACGGACTGAATCCGGTTCAGTAAAAGGCACTTTATTGATCTGGTTAATGGTTCGGCCACGGGCTTCAGTAGTACTTTTGAAATCGACTGCACCATCAAAACGGATCAAGCCATAAACATCGACATTGTCAACCATTGAACTCAGGGTTTTAGAGTCTTGCGCTTTGGCTTCTTCCTGCTGGGTCTTTAGCGCGAGTTGCTCGGCTTTTTGTTGTTCCAGTTCGGCCTGGATTTGCTTTAACTGTGATTCTAAAAACTGCATCCGGTCTTCAGAAGCTTCTGCTGAAAACACGGATCCTGATGCAATACCGCACAATGTAGCTAAAACTAATTTTTTCATTTCTTAATCCCTGAAGAAACTTTTAATCCTGAATGAAAGGAAACCTTTCTATACGTGTGGTCAATATTTGGAGAAAGAGGAAGACAGCAAGTTAGACTGCCTTCCGGAGAGCATTTATTCTGCTTTTTGCGGATCGTATAAACGGTCTTTAATAAACAGGGCTGGAATTAAACCGCAGAGGAAGTAGGCTGCGCCCATCACCATCAAGCCAGTTCCAATTGAGCCATGCATGGCCAGATAGCCAATGGTAATCGGGGCAAAAATGGCACCGATCCGGCCAATATTGAATGCTCCACCCACGGCTGTTCCACGAACTGCAGTCGGGAAGCTTTCAGTTAAATAGGTTGCATTAATGGCATATGGAATACCGTACAGGAAACCAAAGATCAGCATCAGTACACCGATGTTGTCTGGAGTGTGCATGTAGACCACGACCGGAATGAAAAGCGCAGTACCCATGGTGCCGAAAGCAAACACAATACGACGGCCAATCTTGTCAGCAACATAGCCCGCAATGATTTTGGCGAATATCATGGTCAAGAAAGTACCAATCATATAGATCGCCATTTCCTTGAATTTGATACCTAATTCAGCTTCAAGATAACTTGGCAGCCAGTTACTTACACCGAAATAACCGAATAAGAGAAAACCTGAGCTGAATGACCATAAGATAAACATTCTGCCGTGGGTTTTATCTTTTAAAATGGTGATATATGGATTGCCTTTTTTCGCATTATTATCCACGATCTGGCCCGTTCTTTTCATTTCCCGGACACGTTTCCACGATTCAGGTTCAGGCACCATAAAGTGCATCAGAATACCCAGAGCTAATGGCGCAATCGTGATCCAGTACAGCATACGCCAGCCAAACTCAGGAATAATCCAGCCTGAAAGCATGGTAATCACCAGAGAACCCAGAGTGAAGCCGGTCATCAATGTTGCCAGCACTGTGGTACGGTATTTGGTAGGCACATATTCAGACATCAAGGTATTACAGGCAATATACAAGCAGCCCAGACCTAAGCAGGACAGGGTACGTAACATTGCAAATTCAGTATAAGACTGCGCAAAACCCGAGTAGGCAGACAAAATCGAGAAAGCGATGGTTGCCAGTACAATGACGCGGACACGTCCAAATTTGTCGCATGCCCATCCACCAATAAAGCCTCCGATTCCCATACCTAAAAGAGAATAACTTCCCAAGGCGCCCGCCTGTACAGAAGTCAGGCCCCATTCAGCTTTGAGACTGGTCAGACTGAAAGCCAGAATCCCGATATCTGCACCGTCACAAAGCAAAATCAGAAAAGCAAAGACAAAAGCTGTCATCCAAAGACGTTTTGGTGCCTGTTTGATGGTATCCGTGGAGGAGACATCGGTTTTATTGTCTCCTGTTACGATGGTATCGCTTGTCATTCTTATATCCTCTATATATTAAAAGTAGCATTTCCTCTGCTACCGCTAAATCCATTTTTCTTCCTCACGGAAACATAGTTTTCCTGATTTAACAGACTCGCTCTGCACACAACAGCCGCTGCATTTATTATCAGGCTACATTCGATTTTTCATGCTTTACGCTAAATCAAAATCATCTCATTGCTGGAAAATTTGATTTCGTAAATTAACTTTAAGTTCAGCCTTATGGCGATTATTCATTTAAATGAATAATCAGATTGCGTTTAAAATACTTAATTCCGTATTGCGAAATTAATTAATCATAAAATGGTAAATTGAACAAGAGTTTTTACTCTATTTTTAGTAAAAAATAACTTTTTTGAATTCTCGAGTTAAAAATCCTTGATTTATAGCTTGAGAAACCTTAGTTTTATATAAAATAAAATTTCGCTATACAAAATAAATGGAGTTTTTTAATGGAACAGGTCGTTCAAATAGAACAAATCTCAACTCATGTAGCGATGGTTAAAATTCATCGACCAGAAGCAAAAAATGCCCTGAATACAGAAGTGCGTCAGAAACTTGCGGCGGCTTTTTTGCAACTGAATGACGATGAAAATATCCGTGCCATTATTCTTACCGGGGGTGAAACAGATTTCGCAGCAGGAGCTGATCTAAAAGAACTGGCCAATGCAGAAACCATTCAAATGATGCAGCGTCGCACTGAACGTTACTGGCAGGCGATTGCACAGTGTTCAAAACCGGTGATTGCAGCAGTCAATGGTTATGCACTTGGCGGTGGCTGTGAACTGGCCATGCATGCGGACATTATTATTGCCGGGAAAAGTGCCCAGTTTGGTCAGCCTGAAGTGAAAGTGGGTGTTATGCCGGGTGCCGGTGGTACCCAGCGTTTATTCCGTGCAGTGGGCAAATTTCATGCCATGCGCATGATCATGACCGGTTGTCTGGTGCCTGCACCGGAAGCCTATCAAATTGGTCTGGTGTCCCAGGTGACTGAAGACAGTGAAACCCTTGCTACAGCTATCAAGATGGCGGAAGGGCTGGCAAAAATGCCACCAATTGCTTTGGAGCAAATCAAGGAAGTGGCTTTATTGGCTGAGGATGTTCCTTTAAATGCAGGTTTAAGCCTGGAGCGTAAATCTTTCCAGATGCTGTTTTCTTCAGAAGATCAAAAAGAAGGTATGCAGGCCTTTATCGAAAAACGTAAACCGAATTATCAGGGACGATAAGCATGAGTATTCAGATTCAGAAAATCGGCATTATTGGTGTAGGCACGATGGGTGCAGGTATTGCCCAGATCGCGATTCAGTCTGGTCATGATGTGATACTGTTTGATGCCAAAGAAGGGGCAGCTGAACAGGCACAGGACAAACTGGCCAAAACATTAAATACCTTGGCAGATAAAGGTAAATTCAGCCATGAAAAAGTCGCTGAAGATATTGCTCATCTGTCGACTGCCCAGCAGCTAGAAGACCTGAAAGATTGTGACTTGATTGTTGAAGCGATTATTGAAAATCTGGAAATCAAGCAAAAACTGATGCAGCAACTGGAAGGAATTATAAAACCAGAAGCGATTCTGGCATCCAATACCTCTTCATTGTCGATCAGTGCAATCGCTGCCAACTGTGAGCAGCCAGAACGTGTTGCCGGTTATCACTTCTTTAATCCGGTCCCACTGATGAAAGTGGTCGAAGTAATTGAAGGCTTTAATACCCGTGCTGACATCATTGAAGCATTAACCCAGCTTTCTACAAAAATGGGTCATCGTCCGGTCAAAGCTAAAGATACACCAGGGTTTATCATTAACCATGCCGGCCGTGCCTTTGGTAGCGAAGCCTATGCAATTCTGAATGAAAATGTCACACCATTTTATGATATTGACAGGATCTACCGTGACGGAATCGGTTTCAAGATGGGGCCGTTTGAATTAGGTGATCTGACCGGTATGGATGTCTCGCACCCGGTGAGTGAATCGATTTATCACCAGTATTATGAAGAAGCGCGTTACCGTCCAAGCGTGATAACCCGTCAGCGTTTTATTGCCAAGCAGTTAGGCCGTAAAACCGGTAAAGGTTTCTATGATTACACTTCGGGTAGCAAAGAAGGTGATGTTACTCCAGCATTGGTTGAAAAGCTAAGTCAATATCCATTAGTCTGGCTAGGCACCGAATATGATGAAGACCGTCAGGCACTTGAGCAATATCTGCAACAGTTCAACATTCAGATTGAGCAAACTGAGACACCTTCAGAAGAGGCTTTAATCCTGATTGCCACTTATGGTGAAGATGCAACTTCAGCCGCTGTCCGTTATCAGCTGGCACCTCAGCAAGTAGTGTGTATCGATCTGCTATATGGTCTGAACAAACACCGTACCTTGATGCCAACTTTTGTCACCCAACCTGAGTTGGTAAAAGCAGCCCAATCGATTTTCAATCTGGATGGTGTGACCGCCAGCGTAATTCAGGAAAGCGTCGGCTTTGTGGCTCAACGTGCTTTGGCGATGATTGTGAATCTCGGCTGTGATATTGCCCAGCAAGGCGTTGCAACGGTAGAAGATATCAATATCGCAGTGAAATTAGGCCTTGGCTATCCATATGGCCCAATTGAATGGGGGGATGTGCTGGGAGCTGAAAAAATCCTGAAAATTCTGGACCGTATGACTGCGATTACCCGTGACCAGCGTTACCGTCCAAGTCCTTGGCTGCGTCGCCGCGTTCAGCTGGGTTTACCTCTTGTTCATACTACACATTAATTAAAAAGTTAAAGGAATAACACTCATGTTAAATGCATATATTTATGATGGTTTACGTTCACCAATCGGTCGCCATGCAGGAAGTCTGGCAAGTGTGCGCCCAGATGATCTGGCAGCTACAGTCATTAAAAACCTGCTGGAAAAAACCGGTATTCCGGCAGCAAATGTAGAAGATGTAATCTTTGGGAGTACCAATCAGGCCGGTGAAGACAGCCGTAATGTGGCACGTTTTGCAGCATTGTTAGCAGGTATGCCGGTAACAGTTCCAGGTCAGACGGTAAACCGCTTATGTGCATCAGGTCTCGGTGCTGTGATTGATTCGGCACGTGCCATTACTGCAGGCGAAGGCGAGTTGTACATTGCCGGTGGCGTAGAAAGCATGACCCGCGCACCTTTTGTAATGGGCAAAGCAGAAAGCGCGTATTCACGTGATGCCAAAATTTATGACACCACGATTGGTACACGTTTCCCGAACCGTAAATTCACGGATCAGTTTGGCGCGCACAGCATGCCTGAAACAGGTGATAACGTAGCTGAAGAATTCGGTATTAGCCGTGAACAGGCTGATACCTTTGCTGCTGCATCACAGGCTAAATATCAGGCAGCGAAAGAAGCAGGTTTCTTTGAAGGTGAAATTACCCCGATTGAAGTTTCTCAAGGACGCAAATTGCCGCCTAAACAAATTACTGAGGATGAGCATCCACGTGCATCTTCGACATTTGAAGCTTTATCCAAGTTAAAACCGCTATTTGACGGTGGTGTAGTAACAGCGGGTAATGCATCAGGAATCAATGACGGCGCTGCAGCACTGATTATCGGCAGTGAAAAAGTTCAGGAACAGTATGGCTTAAAACCTTTGGCTCGTATCCTGTCTTCTGCAGCCGCTGGCATTGAGCCACGCATCATGGGTGCAGGCCCAATTGAAGCGATTAAAAAGGCAGTACAACGTGCTGGTTTGACGCTAGATGATATGGATGTCATCGAGATTAATGAAGCCTTTGCCAGTCAGGTATTATCTTGCCTGAAAGGTCTGGATGTCGCTTTTGATGATCCGCGTGTCAATCCAAATGGTGGTGGCATTGCGATTGGCCATCCACTAGGCTGTTCGGGTGCACGTTTGGCATTAACAGTGGCACGTCAGTTACAGCGCACTGGTAAAAAGTATGCTGTAATCAGCTTGTGCATTGGTTTGGGGCAAGGCCTGGCGATGGTGATTGAAAATCCTGAAGCTGCATAACAGTTTTAGTTATTGCTTTCATGCCATGTATAGATAATATACATGGCATTTTTTATTGGGATTTTTTTCAAAATAAAAAAATCCCTGCACATACAGGGATTGATTATATCGGTGTAATAATTACTTACGACCAGTGACTAATAATGTTGCCGACCCAAAGGCATAAACTTTACCTTCTTTATCGATAATTCGGCCTTCTGAGGTCAGTACATTGCGTCCAATCCGGATAACTTCACCAATAGCTGTATAGGTTTCGCCGCTTTTCATCGCTTTCAGCATTTTGACATTCAGGTCAATGGTCGAGAAACTAACACCTGCATCTACTGTCGTATGCACGGCAGCGCCAGTGGCACTATCTAGAACCGTTGCACAAAAGCCGCCATGAATTCCACCCTGTAAATTGTAATGGCGCTGATCAGGACGCACCTCATATTCCACATAGTTTTCGCGCACCAAGATCAGACGCATGGGAATAATTTCACTCATGGCTGAACTGGGAATTTCCCCATTCTTAATTGCGGTGAGATATTCAAGTCCGTTTAATTGTGATGTAGGCATATCCACTCCTTGTAATGATTTATTTCGCCTTATGAAATAATATTCTGTTTTTCTGAAATTATGATATAACAGATAATGATCGAAAGACTATATTTTTCCAGGATGGAACGATGACAATAAAAAATCTCGTCACAGATGCTGAATGGCAGGCACGTTGTGAACTCGCAGCGCTTTATCGCATTATCGCGCATTACCGGATGACGGACCTGATTGATACTCACATCAGTTTAAGAGTCCCTGATCAGCCTGACTGTTTTCTGATAAATCAGTATGGTGTCGCTTTTGAAAAAATGTGTGCCTCAACGCTGGTCAAGATTAATCATGAAGGGCAGGTCGTAGAAAGCTATGAACAGGACAAGCCGGTCAATATGGCAGGCTTCGTCATCCACTCCGCAATTCACGAAGCACATGCTCATCTGAATTGTGTCATTCATACTCACACCGCAGATGGTATTGCGGTTTCTGCACAGAAAGACGGACTTCTGCCAATTTCCCAGCATGCGTTGAAATTTTATCAGCAGGTGGCCTATCACGAATATGAAGGCGTGGCACTGTCAACAGATGAGCAGGAGCGCTTGATTCAGGACCTAGGCGACCATCGCGCCATGATATTACGCAATCACGGACTTTTAACGGCTGGCGAAACGATTGCACGGGCTTTTCATGAAATCTATTTCTTGGAGCGTGCCTGTCAGGCGCAGGTCAAGGCTTTAAGTGGAGGTGCCGAACTGCATTATCCAGCAGAAGAAGTCCGAATTAAAACCGCCAAGCAATTCGCCAGTCCTTTAGTTGAGCCGATTTTACAGCGTGCCTGGCAGGCCGCTTTGTCTTTGATTGAGCATCAATATACGGAGTATGCATTATGATTGTGATATCCAGTACTGTGCCGAATATTGAAGCAATTCTGGTGAAGTCTTTTCAGAAATATGCCCCTGAGGGCAGTTTTTGTACATTGGACAGCCCGGAAGCAGAACTGGCGACCACAGCAGCTTCGTGGTTTCCAGACCTGGAAAAACTCAAAAAGCTTCCAGAACTTGGCCTGATTCATTCGATTGCTGCGGGGGTCGAACATTTAAATTTAAACGAGATTAGATCTGACCAGTCAGTCTGCCGGGTACTGGATCCACATCATCAAAAAGGCATGTTTGATTATCTGCTCTGGGGTGTGCTGTATTTTCAGCGTTATTTTGACCGCATGATCCAGCAGCAAAAGCAGCAGCTATGGAAACAGTATCGTCAAAGTTATAGCCATCATATCCAGATCGGGATTATGGGCCTTGGCCATATGGGCGGTTATGTGGCAAAACGTTTTGCCGACATGGGCTATCAGGTGTCTGGATGGTCCAATTCCCCAAAAGAGATTGCTCAGGTCAAAAGCTATGTCGGATCAGAACAACTTTCCGAGTTCCTGGCCCACAGCCAGATTTTGATTAATTTAATGCCTTTAACTGCAGACAATACTGGCATCTTATCTGAACAGCTATTTAAAAAATTACCCGACCAGGCTGCTCTTATTCAGGTGGGTCGTGGGCAGCATTTAATCGAGCAGGATCTACTCAATGCACTGGATTCCGGCCACTTACGTGGTGCAATTATCGACGTATTTGAACAGGAGCCATTAGCTGCTGAACATCCATTCTGGCAGCATGAAAAGATCGTAGTTACACCACATGTCGCCTCACATGCGCCCATGTCTGTGGTGGTGGAACAGATTCTGGAAAATGACCGACGCTTAAATCTCGGGTTGGATTTGTGCCATCAGGTAGATGTCAATAAGGGCTATTAAGTGTAGGGATACAGGCAAAAAAAATAAGGAAATTGATGATGTGGGAAACGATTCAAACTCAGGTTCAGCAAGGCGTCGCGACCTTAAGCTTTAACCGCCCGGATTCACTCAACAGTTTTAACCGGCAAATGCATGAGGAAGTGCAGCAGGTGCTGAAAAACTGGAATACAGATCCGGATATTCGGGTGATTGTGATTCGCGGTAATGGCCGGGCGTTTTCAGCAGGACAGGATTTAAAAGAACGTGCTGGACAGCTCGGCAATGTGCCTTTGCCACCGCAAGGCTCGCTGGCCAAATACTATAATCCCTTGATTAACCTGATCCGCCAGAGTCCCAAACCGGTGATCGCAGCAGTGAATGGTGTGGCTGCTGGTGCAGGTGCCAATATCGCGCTGGCCTGTGATCTGGTCATTGCCAAGGAAAGTGCCCGATTTATTCAGGCCTTTTCTAAAATTGGCTTGATTCCTGATGCCGGTGGCACCTGGATGTTGCCACGTTTAATCGGTTATGCACGTGCCATGGCACTCACTTTTCTGGGCGAACCGGTGCATGCCAAAGAGGCCGCTGAAATGGGCATGATCTGGAAAATGCTTCCAGATACAGAATTTAATGTTTATATCGACGACATTGCACAGCGATTAGCTCAACAGCCGACTTATGCGCTGGCTTTAACCAAACAGGCCCTGCAACGCAGTGCTGAAAATAACATGGACCAACAACTGGAGCTGGAACAAAACCTGCAATATCTGGCTCTGAGCAGTCAGGACTATAAAGAAGGTGTCCAGGCTTTTGTCGAAAAACGCCCTGCACAATTTACCGGATGCTAAGGAGAGCATTTATGAAAATTCAGACCCGTATTACCGAGCTTTTAGGCATTCGCTATCCGATTATTCAGGGCGGCATGATGTGGGTCGGTACCGCAGAAATGGCCAGTGCTGTATCTAATGCTGGTGGCTTGGGAACATTAACGGCATTGACTCAACCAACGCCTGAAGCCCTGGTCAAGGAAATTGCACGCTGCCGAGAAATGACCGATCAGCCTTTTGCAGTCAATCTGACTTTATTGCCCGCTGTAAATCCACCACCGTATGCAGAATATCGACAGGCCATTATTGAAAGTGGCATCAAGATCGTAGAAACGGCAGGGAACAAACCGCATGAACATATTGAAGCTTTTAAACAGCATGGCATTATTGTCATTCATAAATGTACTTCCGTTCGTCATGCACTTTCAGCGCAAAAAATCGGTGCGGATATTATCTCGATTGACGGTTTTGAATGTGCGGGCCATCCGGGTGAAGATGATATTCCTGGTCTGATCCTGATTCCTGCAGCAGCAGATCAACTCACTGTACCGATTGTGGCCAGTGGCGGTTTTGCTGATGGCCGTGGTCTGGTCGCAGCTTTGGCTTTAGGTGCTGAAGGCATCAATATGGGGACACGCTTTTGTGCCACTAAGGAAGCGCCGATCCATTCAAACATCAAACAGTTCTATGTCGATAATGATGAAAGGGCGACACATCTGCTGTATCGACAGTTCAGGAATACTGCCCGTGTTGCCAAAAATGCGGTATCTGATCTTGTGGTGAAAATGAGTGAAGATCCAAACCTGCAATTTGAACAGATTCGTCCCTATGTCAGCGGTTTAAAAGGCAAGCTCGCTTTAGAAAATGGCGATATTGATGCTGGTGTACTGACTGCAGGTCAAGTGATGGGATTGATTCATGACATTCCGACTTGTCAGGCGCTGATCGAAAATATCATGCAGGAGGCAGAGCAGATTGTTCAGCAACGTTTAGCTCAATTTTTTCCACGTTAATCAACTTTAGTGAAGTCGCTGAATAGAAAAGCCATTCCACCATGAATGGCTTTTTTCATCCTGTATATTTTTTATTTTTAAATGGGAAATTTCATCGAATGACTAGATTTTATTCTTTAAATTATATTATAGTGGATTTAAAACATAATTTCGTATTATGAAATTAATTGTCATAAATATACAAATTAGAACTCATACAAGGGAATTACGATGAGAAATTATATTGCGCCATTAAAAGACATGAAGTTTGTCCTGAAAGACCTGTTAAACGTTGAACAGAAATATCAGGGCTATGCAAAATTCGCAGACAAGGTTTCTATGGATATTATGGAGCAATATCTGGAAGTCGCTGCGGACTTTTGCCAAAACGAACTGCTACCGATTAATGCGACAGGCGACCAGCAGGGTTGCCGTTTGCAGGATGGCGTCGTAACCACCCCGGATGGGTTTAAAGCAGCTTATGACAAATATGTAGAACTCGGCTTTACCTCATTAACTGGTGACGAAGCATATGGCGGTCAGGGCTTCCCGACCTTATACCGTATTGCCATTTCTGAAATTATTACCGCAACGAACTGGTCTTGGGGCATGTACCCAGGCCTGTCCCATGGTGCCATGCGTACTTTAGAGCACCACGGTAGCGATGAACAGAAACAGAAGTTTCTGGTACCTTTAATTGCAGGCCGCTGGACTGGAACCATGTGCTTGACTGAATCTCATGCCGGTTCTGACCTAGGTTTAATCCGTACCAAAGCAGTGCCAAATGAAGACGGCAGCTACAGCATCAGTGGCGAGAAAATCTTTATCTCAGCCGGTGAACATGATCTGGCTGAAAATATCGTGCATATCGTATTGGCACGTTTGCCAGATGCACCTGCGGGAACCAAAGGTATTTCGCTGTTTATTGTGCCGAAATACAATCTGGATGAAGCTGGTAATGTGGCTTCCCGTAATGGCGTGGTATGTAGCGCTCTTGAACACAAGATGGGCATTCACGGTAACGCGACCTGTGTGCTGAATTTTGATAATGCCAAAGGTTTCCTGATTGGGCCTGAAAATCGCGGCCTAAACTGCATGTTTACCTTTATGAACTCGGCACGTATCGGTACAGCCATTCAAGGCTTGGCAGCAGCAGAGTCTTCTTACCAGGGGGCATTGGCTTATGCCCAAGACCGTCTGGCGATGCGTTCACTTGAAGGTGCGAAAGCGCCAGGCCAACCTGCAGATCCGATTATCGTGCATCCGGCAGTACGTAACATGCTGCTGACTCAAAAGGTGTTTGCAGAAGGTTCACGTGCACTTGCATATTATCTGGCGACCTATGCCGATATCGCTGAAGCCACTGACAGCCCGGAAGAAAAGAAAGCAGCTGAAGACCGTCTAGCATTATTAACCCCTATTGCCAAAGCATTAATGACCGAAACCGGCATAGAAGCGGCTAAACATGGTATGCAGATTTTCGGTGGTCACGGTTATATTGCTGAACATGGCATGGAACAGATTGCCCGTGATGCACGTATTGCCAGCCTCTATGAAGG